>CAZMNL010000287.1:0-4572 GCA_964567525.1 uncultured Anaerolineaceae bacterium | reverse complement strand
CAGCGCGTGCGGCGGTCTAGGGTCATGGGTGTACTCACTTCCGGACAAGGGGGTTCGTGTGGGGAGTGTAGCGCGGAGCAGCGTCCGGCGGCAACAAGCAGGGCGGGGAGCGCCGGCATACGCATTAAGTTACTCGAGAGTTGTGTTTTTGTGACGGGTGAGGATATAAACGTCAAGTCATGGTGTCACCGTCTGTTGTTTAGCAAACAAGTGAGCAAAAACGTGGTGAGCCGATAGACCTTGCTGGAGGTGATCATGAGCGTACAGGATCAGGTTTTCAATCAACGATTGAGCTTGCTGGCGACAGGCTTCCCCAATGGTTTTGATGGGCAAATGCGCTTTTGTCGGTGACGGGGGCAGGCAATCCAGATGCAAGAACGAATAGGACACAAACACCAGACACCAATGTTTTCCAATGGCGTCAGCGTTACGCATCCGATATTCATCTAACCCCAGATGTCCCTTACCGTCCTGATAAAAGGTCTCAATAGGCCAGCGTTTCAAATAAGTGGCAATGATCTGTCGTGCGCTCCAATCCAGGCGATTGGTCACCAAAATGGCATAGGAGCCGTCCAACTTGGCATTGTCAAAGCTAATGACAATGCGAACTTTGCCCAGCGTGGAGACCCGAACGGTGAGGGTAAAGCACCAATAGGTCTTGTCGTCAATCGTCACCGGCTGGTAAGCCGTGGGCGGGATCAAAGGTACCAAGTTTTGAACCTGAATGTGGGGTTTTTCAAAGCGGATTGGTTCCCCAGCCGCGTCTCTCAAGACAAAACTGTTGGTTTCCAGATTGCGATTTCCCTTCAACAAGCTGATCCAATCCTTGTTCAAGGCTTTAAGGTGCGTGACCATCGTTTGGGCTAAATACCAACTATCAAACAAGACCACCCCAAAGGGGACATCATGGGTTACGGCCTGGTCAATCAACTCGATCCCCAACTCAAGCTTGGTCTGAAATTGCTCATGCAGCGTCTGAAATGCTGGGTCTTGCAACAAACACGGGTCGACTTCCTTATGCAACTTGGCCCGTTCCTTGCGTTTCTTGGGAATGGCACGCTCGGGAAAATGCTGGTGGACAAAGTCCTCCCATTGCGTGATCTCTTCGTAGCGTCGATACAGGCGCAGGTCAAGCGGAAAGCGAACCGCGCCGCTCACATAATGACTGGTCACCGGGTTATGGGCCAGTGGGTACGTGTTCTCACCATGATTGTAATGCTTGGCAATATACTCAAACAGGTTGCCGACATGTTCACACAGAGTATCATCTATTACCAGCATCGACGCGCTCTCTTTTTGGCGCAAGGCGGCTGTTTGTTCCAGAAGATACTCAACACGTCGCGCATTGACTGCTTCTTCCAGCCAGGGGGCTTGCGAGAAAAAACGCGACAGGTTCGTCTTGTCCGCACTCTCCAACACACACCGCGCGATGTTTGTCAGGCTTTTGTTCGTCAACACGATCAATCCCGTCAAGTAGTTCATGAAATGCTGATACTGCCTCACGTTTTCAAACAAATCCCGGAAAGCTTCAGCATGTTGGGTCACCACTGGTGCGGGCGTTACAATCGGCAGTTGCATCGATTTCTTCCTGTACGCTCTCTTCGTATACTGCCAGAGATTATCTCATCACTCGGCACAGTTCAAAACACAACTATCGAGTAAGGAGTTTTTTAACCATGCAACTAAATTTGAAAACCATCCACAAGCCGGACACGCTCGAAGAAGCCGCCGAACTGCTCGCCACGCCGGGCGTTTATCCGCTGTATGGCGGGGCAGCCTTGCAGCGCAAACCGCGCGCGGAAGTCGAAGCAGTGATCGACCTGGGCAAGCTGGGACTCGACTATGTACACGACAGCGAAAACTCGCTGCGGCTGGGCACGATGCTCACGTTGGAGCAGGTGCGCGAAGTCTGCCTGGAACGCGCCGCCGATCACCCGAAGATCGGCGCGGTGGCCGCCATGCTCAAGGAAGAGATGCCCGAAACACAGCGCCACACCTTCACACTCGGCGATCTGCTGATGGAGCGCAACCCGCAGTCGCCCACGCTGACGCTGCTGCTGGCGTTGGGGGCTGTGTTCAAACGGGTGGAGGTGGAAATGCATTTCACGCTGCCGGCGTGGTTGGAGATGTCCGGCGAGGTCGGGCGCTACCTGATCGGACAGGTGCGCATCACGCGCGGGCCGCGTAACGCTGCGGTTGCGTATGAGAAGGTCGCGCGCACGCCCGCCGACCTGCCGGTGGTGGGCGCGGTGGCGTATGCTGCGCCGGGCGACAAGGAACTGCCGCGTTACCTGTCGCTGGCGCTGTGCGGCGCGAACCCCACGCCCACCCCGCAGCCGAACGTCGCGCAGGTGTTCGCGGAAACCGGCGATATGGCGCGCGCGCTGGATAACCTGGTGCTCGATCCGCCGGATGACCACTGGGGCAGCGCGGCCTATCGCGCGGAGATGGCGCGCACGCTCAGCCAGCGCGTGCTGGAGCGCGTGCTGGAAGTGAATTAGGCGGTTAGTGATTAGCGGTTGGCACTGGCCCCGCGTATGCTGATGCAGATTAAGAATTTGTCGAGGTAACGAGGTGTGCGCAAAGCAGGCCTCATCCCCCTCGGTCCCCCCTCTCCAACCAAGTTAGAGAGGGGGTAAGATGTTCGCCAGCACACATCTGGCTCCCCCTTTCTCCATCTCGGATGGGGAAAGGGGGCTGGGGGGTTGGCAGACCCAATCGTCGGATCGCCAGATTTTTGTAGGGGAGGGTTTCCAAACTCGCCCCTACAGGCCCAAAACAGCATCTGCTAAAAGCTAACAGCCAATCGCTAAAAGCTATTTTTCGGAGAAAAATCCATGACCATCGAAGACGCACGCGACCTCGAACTGCTCAAACGCATCGGGCAGATTTGCGGTCTGACCGTCAAACACATGCTGGAACGAGTCGAGCCGGGCATGACCACCAAACAGCTCGACGCCATCGGCGCGGAGTTCCTGAAGCAGCACAACGCGCGCTCGGCCCCGATCCTGGCCTATAACTATCCGGGCCATACCTGTATCAGCCTCAATGACGTGGCCGCGCACGGCATCCCGTCCGAGGACGTGGTGATCCAGGCCGGGGATATGATCAACGTCGATGTGTCGGCGGAGCTTGAGGGCTACTGGGCCGACACCGGCGCGAGTATGCCTGTGCCGCCGGTCAATCCCGACTACGAACGGCTGTGTACCTGGACGCGTAAGGCGCTGGACGACGCGCTGAGCGTGGCGCAGGCCAGGCAGCCGGTCAACGTGATCGGGCGTGCGGTGGAGCAGGTCGCCGCCGAGGGCGGCTACCGCGTGATCAAGCAGTTGACCGGGCATGGAGTCGGGCGGCACATCCACGAAAAACCGTCCGTGCCGAACTTCTACAACCCGCAGTATGCCGAGATGCTCACCGAGGGACTGGTGATTACCGTCGAGCCGTTCCTGAGCCTGGGCATCGGGCAGGTGTTCACCGATCAGGACGGCTGGACGCTGCGCGCCATCGATGGCAAAGTCGCGGCGCAGTACGAGCATACCATCGTGATCACCGATGGTGCGCCGGTCCTGGTGACGCTGGTCGATTGAACGCAAACACCACTTGAAACATGCAAATTGCTGAAACAACAGGAGCAACGCACGTATTATGAAAGTTCCAATTTCGTGGTTGAAAGACTATGTTGATATCGATATCCCGGTCGAGGAACTCGCCGAGCGCCTGACGCTGGCCGGGCTGGAAGTCGGCAGCATTGCGTACATCGGCATCCCGCAGGGCGAGCCGCCGGAAGGCATCAACCTGCCGCCGTCGGAGCATCTCGTCTGGGACCGGGAAAAGATCGTGCTGGGCGCGATCACCGAGGTCAAGCCGCACCCTGACGCGGACCGCTTGGTGCTGGCGATGGTGGACTACGGCGGCAGCGAGCTAGAGCAGTGTGTCACCGGTGCGCCGAACCTGTTCGATTACAAAGGGCAGGGCCAGCTAAACCCGCCGCTGCTGACGCCCTTCGCGCATGAAGGCGCGGAGGTGATCGACGGGCACGCCGACGACGGCAGGCGCATGGTGCTCAAAGGGCGCGAACTGCGCGGCATCTACAACAAGAGCATGGTATGCAGCGAAAAAGAACTCGGCCTCTCGGACTCGCACGAGGGCATCCTGCTGCTGGAATGGGACGAGTTCAGCGATCTGCCGCCGGGAACCCCGTTCCAGGACGTGTTGGGTGACGCCGTGCTGGATATCGACATGCTACCCAACATCGCCCGCGCCTACAGCGTGGTGGGCGTGGCGCGCGAGATCGCCGCGCTGCTGGCGAAGCCGCTGCGCTACCCCCCGCTGGATGTGGTCATGCAAGGGCCGCCGGTGGACGGCGCGGTGACGCTCGATATCCGCGAGCCGGAACTGAACCCGCGCTTCACCTTCGCGCTGATTCGTGACGTGGAGATGCGCCCCTCGCCGCAGTGGATGCAGCGCCGCCTGCGCCTGGTCGGGCAGCGCCCGATCAACAACATCGTGGATATCACCAACTACGTGATGTTCGAACTCGGCCAACCGCTGCATGCCTACGATTACGATATC
>CAZMNL010000286.1:0-4592 GCA_964567525.1 uncultured Anaerolineaceae bacterium | reverse complement strand
TGCGTACTCCCCCTTTCTCCAGATCGTGACCGCAGGTCACGCGGGAAAGGGGCAAGGCGACCGAACGCGGTCGCACGGGATAGGGGCCGGTTCTCGGCTAAGAGGCCATTTGAAAACCTCACCCCCCGGCCCCCTCTCCACACGCGGAGAGGGGGAGAACGGGAGCGGTTAAGTCCCCTCTCCGGAAGCCGGAGAGGGGATTTAGGGGTGAGGTGAACTCGCGTGGATTCCGAAACATTTTCTGAACTTCTATAGTATGCTGCTTTCCCGCGCCCACTCCGTTTAAAAAACGTTTGACAAAGCGCCCCGTCGCCTGCTATAATGCCCCTCGACTTCGGAAAGGAGGGCGCGCCTGCGTCAGTTAATCGCTTGGGTTTTGCACAGATCGCTATTGGTCATGATCCTGTTACCAACCAACGGCCACTGCCTGATCGCCATGTGATTCGCGCTGCGCGTCGATAAAAGCTGTCCACAAACCGGCTCCGGACCGCCCCCACCGGGGAGCGTGCCGCCCGGTTTTTTTGTGCTCCACACCCGGCGTCAAAACAAAAAAATCCACCTTAGGGGGGAAATCGTAAGGGAAAGATGGTAGACTCAACTAACACAACTCAAGCACCGGAAGCAGAGATGGATTTCCTCACGCTGCTAGAGGAATCCTTCGCCGTAGAAACGCCCGTGCGTGGCGATATCGTCACGGGCACTGTCCTGTCGATTGACAATATGGGGCTGTTGGTCGATATCGGTATGAAGCGCGACGGCGTTGTGCCGCGCAATGACCTGGAACGACTCGGTGACGACGTGGAATTCCACCTCGGCGACCAGGTCCCGGTCATGATCGTGCGCCCCGAAGACTCCGACGGCAACATGATCGTGTCTGTCGCACAGGCCAAGCAGGCGGAAGACTGGCTCGTTGCCGAAGAGCTGATGAAAACCGAAGATGTCTACGAAGGCGTGGTCGCCGATGCCAATCGCGGCGGCGTGATCGTGCCCTTCGGCAACCTGCGCGGGTTCATCCCCGCCAGCCACGTGATCAACCTGCCGCGCGGCCTGAACGAGCAGGAACGGATCGATCACCTCAACAAGCTGATCGGCCAGGAGATCGCCGTGAAGGTGATCGAGGTCAACCGCCGCCGCCGCCGCCTGGTGATGAGCCAGCGCGAAGCCCAGCGCGAAATGCGCGATGCCTTCAAGGACGAACTGCTCGAAGGTCTGGCCGAAGGCGAGATTCGTAAGGGCGTGGTCAGCGGGCTGCGTGACTTTGGCGCGTTCGTCGATCTCGGCGGGGCCGACGGCCTGATCCACATCAGCGAACTGGCGTGGCACCGTGTCAAGCACCCGCGCGAAGTCTTGAACGTGGGCGACAAGGTGGACGTGTACGTGCTGCGCCTGGACCACGAAGGCCGCCGCATTGGGCTGTCGCTCAAGCGCTTGCAGCCGAACCCCTGGTCGCAGGTGGACGAGATGTACTTCGTTGGGCAGGTGGTGGATGGCACGATCAGCCGTGTGACGACTTTCGGCGCGTTCGTCAGCCTGGAACCGGGTATCGAGGCGCTGCTGCACGCGAGCCAGATCACCGATCCGGCTCCGTCCAACCCCGCCGACATTCTGCGCGACGGGCAGCAAATCAAAGCGCGTATCATCAGCATTGAGCCGCACCGCCAGCGCCTCGGCCTGAGCATCCGCGACGTGGAAGACGCGCTGGATGTGGACGAGGACATCGCCGAAGACGTTGCCGAGGATGCCGCCGAGGACATCATCGAAGACGTTGACGTCGGTGTGCGCGACGAGCTGCCGGTCTACGAAGATGAAACCGTTGAACAGCCCGACATGGCCGCCGAAGCACAAATTGAGGGTGGCGCAAGCGAAGCAGACACGGTAGAATCATAGGCGTGAGACTGGACGCCGAGGTTCAATGTTTGCGCATTTTCTGACATAACCTTTTCAGGATACGCCAGGGCAGGTGCTCATATAACCTGCCCTTTCTCTTGAACACGGCCCGGCCATATCCCGTAAACGACGATAACCAGGCCCTTCGCGGTTAGCCGGACGGATCGCTAACCGGCGAGGCGCTAACGGCTTAGCATAACAGAAAGGTGGTGAACTGAGTGGCACACGTTGAATTGCAGCCAGGCGAATCGCAGGAGCAACTGCTCAAGCGCTTCCGTAAGTCCGTCGCCAAAAGCGGCGTGCTGAGCACGGTGCGGCGTAAGCGTTGGCACGTTTCTAAGAGCGAACTGCGCCGGATTCAGAAGAAGAAAGCCATTCGCCGCGCACGCCGTAAGCAGCGTAAGCAGCGCAGCTAGCACCTGGCGATCCCCCGGATCGCTGTATTTTCCGGCCTGGCAAGGGGCGCTCGTGCCCCTTGTCAAACCGTCCCAATCCTGATCCGAAAGAGCAGCATATGGCAAAGTCTGAAGAAAAAATCGAAATGGAAGGTACGGTCACCGAGGCCCTGCCCAATACCCAGTTCCGCGTCGAACTGGACAACGGGCACACGGTCCTGGCCTACCTGTCGGGCAAGATGCGCAAATACTATATCCGCATTCTGCTCGGCGACCGCGTGCGCGTCGAAATGACGCCGTATGATCTCGCGCGCGGGCGTATTACCTATCGCTATAAGAAGCGCGGCGGCGGCCCCGAAAGCGACGAATAACCCGTCCTGTGTTCCTTCGCCCCGCCTGATTGCTCCCGGCAGCCTCGCTCAACACCTGTACGAGGCTTTTTGGCGTGTTTGTGCAGTTTTCAGCAGTCGCATAGTCTGGCGCAGCGATGAGTCCCCTTCCCCCTGTTCCCGATTCCGTCTTCACACGCGCGCCCTGGTGGATCGAGGCGCGTAAATACGACGGGCGGCTGCATTACCGCCTGCCGGTATATCTTGTCGCGGATGACGGCGCGTGTTTGTGGTTCCGTGCGCGCGCAGATGCGGCGCTGCACCACGTCACGCGCGGCTGGCAGCGCCCGCTCGGCTACGAGTCGGATATGTTCTTCTGGCGGGGGGCGTGGTACAACATCTACGCCAATGACTGGCCCGGCACCGGGCTGGAGTTCTACTGCAACATCGCGCAGCCGCTCACCTGCACCGATCACACGCTGCGTTTTGTCGATCTCGACCTGGATGTCGTGATCACACCGGGGGGGCGTTTTTCCGTGCTGGACGTGGACGAGTTCCGCGCGCACAGCCGCCGCTATGCGTATCCCGCTGATATACGCGCGCAGGCGTGGCGCGCGGTGCTGGAGATCGTCGCGCACTGGCGCCGCCGCAAAACCCCGTTTGACCGTCCTTACCCCTCGACTGCACGCCGCTGACGTGCGCGCTTAGCGGCCCTGGCCGGGCGGCAGCGTGCCGGGCAGCGTGTGCGGGATGCCGTCCGTCCCCCGGTCGATCTCCCAGGGATACACAATGAAAGCGTCCGTCACTGCGCCGTAGAAGTCCGGTTCCGCGCGGCTGAACAGCGACCGGTACGGGTTGAAGTGCAGCACACACGTAAACGGTGTGGACCCGGACGCGGCACAACGGTTACGCACAGCGGTGCTGGTGCGCCCGCTGCCCCACACGTCATCGACGATCAAGACGCGCTGGCCCTGTAACAACGCCTCATCCGGGAACTGCAAAAAGGCCGGGAACGCCAGCAGGCGCGCCGGGTTATCGGGATTGATGCTGCTGGGGAAGTCCACCGCCGCCGTGAGTACATTGGTGATATTGAGTGCCTCACACAGCAGGCCACCGGGAATAATCCCGCCGCGCGTGATCACGATCATCGCGTCAAAGCTGCCTGCTACCCGAAGCTGCGGCACCAGCACATCCACCAGCTTATCGACATCGTGCCAGGTCAGCCATTCCTGGCGCAGGGGGTTACGCGCGGATTCACTCATGATCCGTCCTTTTATGCTTGGGTATCAATGCCACGTTAATAAGTGTTAAACCAGAATTATGAACCCAGACGGCGTTTAAGTCAACGTCGGGCGGTGGGAGCGAACGCGCTGATGTTGTTGGCGAATTTATGAGCCTCCCCCCGCTCCAAACGAGTTGGAGAGGGGGGCAGGCCGCGCGATTTGCGGTCGCGTCCGGGGGAGGGGATGTTTTCAAACGGCCTACGCTAGATCACCTGCCGCTCGACATACACGCCGAAGACCTCGCGCAGCACGTCCGTGATCTCGCTCAGCGTGGCGTAGGCGCGCGCCGCATCCAGGATCGCGGGCATCATGTTGGCGTCGCCCTCGGCGGCGGCGCGCAGCGCATCCAGCGCGCGCTGTACCGCGTCGTGATCGCGCGTTTTGCGCAGGTCGTCCAGCCGCGCGACCTGCCGTTCGTAGCCCTGCGGGTCCATCGCCAGGATCGGGATCGCCAGCGGTTCGCCGGACTGCTGCGCGTTGACGCCCACAATCACGCGTTCGCCCCGGTCCACTTCCTGCTGGAAACGGTGCGCGGCGTCGGCGATCTCCTGCTGCATGAAGGCCGCCTCAGTCGCCGGAATCACGCCGCCGAAGTCCTCGATCCGGCGGAAGTAATCATACGCTTCTGCCTCGATATCGTCCGTCAGCCGTTCCAGGTAGAAACCTGCGGGCTACTGTTTCCACTTCATTGCATGTAC
>CAZMNL010000285.1:0-4605 GCA_964567525.1 uncultured Anaerolineaceae bacterium | reverse complement strand
GCTGGCCTCGCAGATCGCGGCGGCGGTGAACAACGCGCGACTGTTCGCTGAGACGGACGCCTCACAGCGCCTGCTGCGCACAATCATCGACACCTCGCCGGACTGGATTTTTGCGAAAGACACCGAATACCGCTACCTGCTGGTCAACGAATCCTTCGCCGAGTTCTACGGCGGACGCAAGCCGCAAGAGATGGAAGGATTGGACGACTACGACCTGGGCACGCCGGTTGAGCTGATCGAAGGCAACCCGGAGAAAGGCATCGTCGGCTTCCGACCGGACGACAGCCGCGCGGTCGAGGGCGGTGAAACGGTCTTCAACGATAACGACATCGTGCAGTTCGCCG
Source organism: uncultured Anaerolineaceae bacterium (assembly GCA_964567525.1). Taxonomy (GTDB): domain Bacteria; phylum Chloroflexota; class Anaerolineae; order Aggregatilineales; family Aggregatilineaceae; genus CAYRNY01. The sequence goes on along the minus strand of CAZMNL010000285.1, from coordinate 4,261 downwards.
ATGGCTCGATCCATGTCCTGGAAACCACCAAAATCCCGCTGCGTGACGCGGACGGGAACAGCATCGGTATGCTGGGTCTGAGCCGTGACGTGACCAGTCAACGCGAAGCCCAGGCGGAACGCGAGCGCCAGCGGAACACGCTGGAAGCGCTGCTCGCCAACCTGCCGGTGGGTGTGTTCATGGTGGAAACACCAACCGGTACGCCGCTGCTGGCTAACGAGCGCGCGCTGGAAATGCTTGGGCGCGGCCTGGTACATGAGGCCGGGACGGACGAACTCGCCGAACTGTATGCGGCTTATCTGGCAGGCACGGACCAGCTTTATCCGACCGAAAAGATGCCGCTGGTGCGCGGTATGATGGGCGAAAGCGCGCACATCGAAGATATGGAGATTGTCAAGTCCGACGGTGAACGCCTGCTGCTGAGTGTGACGGGCACGCCAATCCGCGATGCGGACGGCAGCATTGTCGCAAGCGTGGCGGTGTTCCAGGACATCACCGAAGCCCGCCAGTCACAACGAGAAATCGAGCGCCGCGCCGCTGAAATGGCGACAGTGGCGGAAGTGGGGGCGGAAGCGTCCTCGACGCTGGATGTCGAAAACCTGTTGTGGACGGTCGCCGACCTCACCAAAGAACGTTTCGACCTGTACCACGCCCACGTCTACCTGCTGGACGAATCCGGGAACAACCTCGTACTGAGCGCGGGCGCGGGCGAGCCGGGCCGTAGAATGGTCCAGGCGCGGCACCGTATCGCGCTGGGCCACGAACGCAGTCTGGTGGCGCGTGCCGCGCGCACGCACCAGTCGGTGGTGGTGGACGACGTGACCGCCTCGCCGGACTTCCTGCCCAACCCGCTGCTGCCGCAGACGCGCTCTGAAATGGCGGTCCCGATGATCGTGGGTCGTGAAATCGTCGGCGTGCTGGATGTGCAGTCGGATGTCCCGGCCCGCTTCACCGCCGAAGATGTGCAGGTGAAAACGACGCTCGCCTCACAGATCGCGGTCGCGGTCAACAACGCCCGCCTGTTCAACCAGGTGGAACAAACGCTCGTCCAGACGGAACTGCTCTACAACGCCGGTCGCCGGATTACGGAAGCCTCCGATCCGGCTGAACTGGTCGCCGCTGTGGTCGAGTCGATCCCGCTGCCGGGTGTTAACCGCGCGCTGCTGTTCGAGGTTGATTACGACGAAAGCAACACGCCGCTGAATACGCGCGTGTTGGCGAACTGGCACAGCGGCGAAGGCGTACCGCCCAGCGAGGCGGGCCGTACTTACAGCTTGCAAGACTTCCCCACATTCAACCTGATGTTGGGCACGGACCCGGTCCTGATGACCAACACGCTGAAGGATGAGCGCGTCGATGCTAACCTGCTGGAAGTGATGAAAGAGCAGGAAATCCACGCGCTGGTGGCAGTCCCGCTGTGGGTGGGTGGCCGTCATCTCGGCGCGCTGTTCATCGAGTCGAACACCGCACAGCAGTTCGACCCGGACGATATCCGGCTGCTGCAAGCGCTCACCGGCCAGATGGCCGTCGCGCTGGACAGCCTGCAACTGCTCGCGCAGTCCCAGCGCCGCGCCGCAGAAATGGAAACGGTGGCGCGCGTGGGGGTGGAAGCCTCCACCTCGCTCGAACCCGACCGGCTGCTGCAAAGCGTGGTCGATCTGAGTAAAGCCTCCTTCGGCCTGTATCACGCGCACATCTACCTGCTGGATGACCTGGGGCAGAACCTCGTGTTGGCCGCCGGGTCCGGCGATGCCGGGCGCTTGATGGCAAGTCGCGGGCATCGCATCCCGGCGAACCGGGCGAATAGTGTTGTAGCACGCGCGGCCCGCACGCGCGAGGCCGTGCTGGTCAACGATGTACGGCAGGCGGGCGACTTCCTGCCCAACCCGCTGCTGCCCGCCACGCGCTCCGAAATGGCGATCCCGATGATCGTGGGTCGTGAAATTATCGGCGTGCTGGATGTGCAGTCGGATGTGCCGAACCGCTTCACGGCACAGGACGTGCAGGTGAAAACCACGCTTGCCTCACAGGTGGCGGTCGCGGTCAACAACGCGCGCCTGTTCGCCGAACAGGTGCAGGCGGCTGACCGGCTGCGCGAAGTGGACCGGCTCAAGAGTGAGTTTCTCGCCAGCATGAGCCACGAACTCCGTACCCCGTTGAACTCGATCATCGGCTACGCGGAAGTGCTGCTCGACGGTATCGACGGCGAACTCACCGAAGACATGAACGAAGACGTGAACGCCATTCACGGCAGCGGTAAGCACCTGCTGAACCTGATCAACGACATCCTCGACCTGGCGAAGATCGAAGCCGGGCAGATGGACCTCGTGACCGAGCCGCTGGACCTGCTGCCGCTGATCGAGGACATGGCGAACACCAACCGCGTGCTGTTGAAGAACAAAGACGTTCAGATGATCGTCGATGTGTCGGACGACCTGCCGCACATTGACGCCGACCCGCTGCGCTTGCGGCAGGTGATCAGCAACCTGATGACCAACGCCAGCAAATTTACCGAAGAAGGCACGGTCACGGTCTGGGCGCAGCCCTATGCTAAAGACCCGTCCATGGTCCATATCGGCGTAACCGATACCGGTATCGGCATGAACGCCGAGCAGGTCGCCGTGATCTTCGACCGCTTCCGGCAGGTGGACCAGTCGCACACGCGGCGCGCAGGCGGGACCGGCCTGGGGCTGTCGATCACGCTCCAGCTTATCCACCTGCACGGCGGCGAAATCTGGGTAGAGAGCGAGCCGGGCGTGGGATCGACCTTCCACTTCACGCTGCCGTTTGTCAGCGAGGATACGCCCGCCTGATCCCGCACAGGTACGAGAAAGCGATCCTTTGGGGCGGCGCGCATCGTGCGCCGCCCCAACTGCGATAACTCTGCCGCCACGAGTTCGACACACCCACTGTATCTGAAGCATTTAAAAAGAATTGTGGTTTTATAAAGTCTTGTGGTAAAATTAAGCCAGTGAAGTTTGTTTACCTTTTTCGGGAATCCGGTTAAGCTGTAAGCGGACGCGCCGCTGCTGTGACACATTACCGGCACGGCGGGCTTTGGTTCTGTAACGTTCGCTAGTAAGGATACGTGGCAATGCCCTCATTGATCACTTCGGTTGTCTGTACAGATTGCGGCCACGCGATGGAAACGACGCCGCTGCCGATGTCGTGTTCCGCCTGTGGTTCGGATTGGCTGGAAGCGCGCTACGACTATCCCCAGACGGTTGAGACGTGGCGCAAGGGACTTTCGGACCGCGAAACCTCACTCTGGCGCTACCGTGAGTTGCTGCCGATCACCGATGACGCTGCGATTCTCTCGATGTACGAGGGATGGACTCCGCTGCTGCGTGTGCGCGCACTCGGCGAAGAACTCAATCACCAGCACATCTATATCAAAGATGAGCGTATGTCCCCCACCGGCAGCTTTAAGGACCGCCAGGGATCGCTCACTATTTCGTATATGCAGCAGCACGGCATTAAAGAGTGCGTGATGGCCTCCACCGGCAACAAGGCGGCGGCGTATGCCGCTTTTTGCGCCCGCGCCGGGATTCGCCTGTGGATTTTCCTGACCAGCACGGTTCCCTCGGAAAAACTGCGCGAGCTGGCGCTGTACGGCGCGGAAGTCGTCAAGATCGCCGGGACGTATGACCAGGCGAAAAAGGTGGCGATGGACTTCGCCGCGCGCCGCAATCTGTATTACGACCAGGGATCGCAATCCCTGCCGGGGCGCGAAGCCTTTAAGACGATTGCATTTGAGATCGCCGAGCAGCTCGCCCGCTACCAGCCCTCCGCCGAGGGCAAATGGACCGTGCCCGATTGGTACGTGCAGGCCGTCAGCGGCGGGATCGGGCCGCTGGGCGTGTGGCGCGGCTTCCAGGAACTCAAGGAAATGGGCCTGATCGACAAAATGCCCAAGCTGGCGCTGGTGCAGTCCGAAGGCTGCGCGCCGATGGTGGCCGCGTGGCGCTTCCGGCTGGAAGAAGCCGACCCGGTCGTGCCGCACACGCGCATCACCGTGCTGGCAACCGGCAGCCCTGGGCGGTCCTATAAGCTGCTGCGCGCCGCGTGCATGGAAACCGGCGGCACGATGATCGCGGTTTCGGATGGCGAGGCGTTCCGCGCCATGCGGCGAATGGCGCGCGTTGAGGGGATCAGCATGGAACCGGCGGCGTCGGTCGCGTTTGCCGGCCTGGAAAAGCTGGTCGCCGACGGGGTGATCAGCCTCGATGAAACCGTTGTGGTCAACTGCTCCGGGCACACC
>CAZMNL010000284.1:0-4609 GCA_964567525.1 uncultured Anaerolineaceae bacterium | reverse complement strand
CGCGCCCAAAGATGACCAGTTCCTTACGGTTGCCGTCGTCGTCGAACAGCGGCACTTTGATCACGTCGTAGACGCGCGGCGGCCCGTCGTGCTGCGGGATAAGCTTCTCATCCGAGTGCAGCACCCCGATCTGCCATGTGGCTTCGTCGGTTTCGATACAGGAGAGCAGGGCGTCACGGCAGAGCGGACTGTATTCGGCGAGTTCGGCATCCGTCTTGCCCACGTAGTCTACGTGGTGCAGATCGAACAGCAGCAGGTTGGCGTCGTTGGCGATCAACCAGCGCCCCGCCCCGTCCTTGACGCAGATGACATCGGGCGTGGCGTTGATCAGCGTGCGCAAACGCTGTTCGTTTTCGCGCAGGGCATTCTGCGCCGCGATTTCCTCGGTCACGTCGCGCGTGATGCAGCCTGTCAGGCGGCCCTGGTCGGTTTCGATCAGAAAGCCGACCGACTGCACATAGCGTGTTTCGCCGTCGGACCGCACCAGCGCGTAAACCTGCTGGCGGGGCGGGGCTTTGCCGGATTGCAGCGTGTCCAGTGTGGCGCGGCGCATACGATCCAGTTCGGTGTCGGTTTGCAGGTGCGGCGGCTTCTGCATGTAGAGGATGTCCCACAGCGGCATACCAATCGCGGTCGTGCGCGGGATGCCGGTGATCTGTTCGCTGGCGCGGTTCCACTCAATGATCGTCCCCGCCGCGTCTACCATGTAGATACCGTCCAGCGATTCTTCGATGAAGCGGCGGAATTTCTGCTCGCTGGCGATGCGCGCGCGCTCCGCGAACTTCTGCTCGGTGATGTCCTTGACTCCGCCGGTGATGCGCATCACCGCGCCGGTCTGCGGATCGACTTCCGGGCGTGCAGAAGCCCGTATCCAGCGCACCTGGCCGGAGCGCGTATAGATGCGCAGGTCGCCGACACTGGTCTGGGCACGGTGCAGGGTTTCGATGGTGCGCTCAAAAGTGGGTATATCGTCCGGGTGAATCACGCTGGGCCAGTTTTCCAGGCCCGCGACTTGCTGGGGCGTGTAGCCGGTGACTTCCGTCACCGCCTCGGTGACCCATTCCACCTCGGCGCGCCCGTCCGGCAGGTAGCGGACCGCGAACGCGAAGTCGGTCACGACTTCGGACAGCGCGCGGTAACGTGCCTCGCTGATGCGGATGGCCTGCTCGGCCTGTTTGCGCTCGGTCACGTCGCGCGTGATCGCGCCCGCCATGCGGCCCATTTCCGTCTGAATCGGGAAGATCACGGTCTGCACCACGCGCCGCGAGCCGTCAGGCCGCACGATCTCGTAATCGTGCTCCGGCAGAATGACATCTTCCCCCTGGATAAAGCGGTCGATCATCTCGCGGGAGCGCGTGTTGAAGTCGGTATCTTGCAGTTCGGGCGGCGTCATCTCGCGCAGCACGTCCCCCAACGGCCTGCCGATAGCGTCCTCGCGTGAAATGCCGGTGATCTGCTCGCTGCCCCGGTTCCACTCTATGACGCGGCCCTCGCCATCCACCAACCGGATGCCGTCGGGCGAGAGTTCGACCAGGCGGCGGAACTTCTCTTCGCTGGCGCGCAGCGCGGCCTGGACACGTTCGCGCGCGGTGATGTCGTGGATCACGGTCACGACGTGCGTCACCTCGTCACCGCTGCGGATCGGAATCTTGCGCGTGTCGTGGACGAGTTCGAACAGCCCGACCGGGCGGCGCTCGATGCGGGTGAGTATTTCGCCGGTTTGGAAGACTTGCTCGGCGTCGTCGTGGATGGACTGCGACAGGAAGGGGAAGACTTCCAACGCGGTGCGCCCAATGGGATCGGATTCCAGGCCGCTGCCGCGCACAAACTCCATAAAGGCCGCGTTGCACAGCACAATTCGCAGATCGCGCCCGACGACATAGACGATATCGTCCAGCGCGTCGAGCGTGGTCCGCAGTTGGTTACGGGACTCGCGCAGCGCAACCTCGGCGCGTTTCCGTTCGGCGACCTCGTGTTCCAGCGCCCCGCGCGAAGATTCCAGCTCGGCGGTGCGCGCCGCGACCTGCTGCTCCAGCGACTCCTGCGCGCGCTGCATTTCGACGGCGGCCTGCTTGCGCGCGGTCACGTCCACGCCCGTCACCCAGCGATCCCAGCCGGAGATCGGCTGCTCGCGCGAGATGTTGGTCCAGGCGATCACGCGTTCGGACCCGTTCCGGCAGGTGATGACGGTTTCTAAATCCTGGAAGCGGCGGTTCAGTGCGGAGAACCGTTCGTCGAGTTCCGCGCGGTAGGCCGGTTCGGGGTAGAGCCGCGCGAACGGGTCCGCGCTGCTCAGGATTTCTTCGGCGCGGTAGCCCGTCACGCGCTCGCATTCGCGGTTCCACATGATGATCCGGTCGTCGTCGTTGATCGCCAGCACCATCAGCGGAAGCTGCTCGACAATCCGGCGCATGCGTTCTTCGCTCTCGCGCAGCGCGGTTTCGGCCAGGGTTTCGGCGGTGATGTCGCGCCCGATAGCCTGAATCTCGATCAGATTGCCATCATCGTCAAAAATCGCCGACCGCAGCCATTGCTCCACGACCGGCTCACCCGCATCAAAAAAGCGGTGTTCCTTGCTGATCTGCGGCGTATCGGGGGTAAGCTGCACGATGGATTCACGGATCGCGGCCTGGCGTTCGTCGGGTACGAGGTCGAACAGGTTCGCGCCGACCAGTTCATCGCGCGTTTTGCCGTAGGTTTCGCAGTAAGCGCGGTTGACAAAGGTGAGCGTGCCATCGGGCCGGTAGCGGCAGAAGCGGTCGGTTTGTTTGTCGAGCGTCAGCGTATAAACCGCGTGGGCCTGCGTCAGCGCACGGTGGGCCGCATCGCTGCGTTCGCGTTCGGTTTTGAGCTGCCGGCTGGCGCGTTCCAGTTCGGCGGTGCGCGCCGCGACGCGCGCTTCCAGTGTGCGGTGATCGGCGCTGAAACGGTGCATGATCCTGCACGTCAAGATGATCGAGACGGCGGTGATCAGCACCGTCACCAACATGATGATCTCGGCGAACAGCATCCCCGCGTCCGGCTCGACCGCGCGCTGCTGCACGACGATCAGCATAATCACGGCGCGCGCCAGCAGCAGCAGTGTGACCGCCAGCGCGACCAACAGCCCCCAGGTGCGGCGGCTGCCGGTCAGACGCAGGCAGTAAACGGTCGTGAACGCCAGGACGAGCAGCGAAGCGCTGACGATAACGCTATACTCTGTATACACCGGACACGATCCCATCTGGCGCTATGCGTTCGCGCCACCATACAATGTTAAGTTTTCGTTTATTAACTTGACCAAGATCATTAATTTTTTGACCCATTCAGGCGAATAATACGCCCAGTTTGCCCTTTACCATTATACTATAATTCCTGGGGATTAAGATATAGTTAAATCAGGATTGATAAATTTCATTCACGCAAGGTCTGCGGTAATTATTTATGGAAACTTCACAAATCCGCAAGGTTGAACGGCCAACACACCCGAAAGGATCACGCGATGGAATACCGTAAACTGGGACGTACCGGGCTGCGCGTCAGCGCGTTTTGTCTGGGAACCATGACATTTCGCTGGACCAGCAGCGAGGCGCAATCACTGCGCGTGCTGGACCGCGCCTGGGACGCCGGGATCACGTTCATTGACACGGCAGACGTATACAGCTTCTGGGCACCGGGCAATCCCGGCGGGGTGGCGGAGCGCGTCATCGGGCAGTGGATGCAGCGCAAACCGCGCGACCAGGTGATCCTGGCGACCAAAGTACGCGGTCAGATGGGGGATGGCCCTAACGATCAGGGACTCAGCCGCCAGCACATTATGCACGCCGTCGAAGCCAGCTTGCGCCGCCTGCAAACCGACTACATCGACCTCTACCAGACGCACTGGCCGGACTGGGATACGCCGCTGGAAGAAACCCTGCGCGCGTTGGATGATCTCGTCACGGCGGGCAAGGTGCGCTACATCGGCGCGAGCAATCACGCCGCGTGGCTGCTGACCAAGACTCTCTGGGTCAGCGACAGGCACGGCTATGCGCGCTACGACGCGATCCAGCCGCACTATCACCTGCTCAACCGCGCGGAAGTCGAGCCGGACCTCGCCGCGCTGTGCATCGACCAGGGCCTCGGCATGATCCCCTACAGTCCGCTGGCGGGCGGCTTCCTGACCGGGAAATACACGCGCGAGCACACGCCGGAAAGCGCGCGCGGCGCGGATAACGACCGCATGGCGCGCTACCGCAGCGAGCAGAACTTCCGCGTGATCGACGCGCTGCGCGAGATGGGCGCGGCCCGCGACAAAACCGTGACGCAGATGGCGCTGGGCTGGCTGCTGACTCAGCCGTTTGTCACCGCGCCGATCATCGGTGCAAACACGGTCGAACAGCTTGAGGAGTCGTTGGGGGCTGCCGATCTGCGGCTGAGCGACGAGGAAATGCAGCGGCTCGACGACCTGACCGCGATGGACCGCAACTGGTTCCGGCGGTGAGCTTCACGCCGCCGGATGTGTGAGTTTTCGCGCCGGTTTACCTCACCCCCCGGACGCGACCGCAGGTCGCGCGCCCTCTCCAAACACGGGTGAGCATGACCCACAAATGCGCCCATAGCGGTCAAGATAATGTGGTGATCGCCCTTC
>CAZMNL010000283.1:0-4614 GCA_964567525.1 uncultured Anaerolineaceae bacterium | reverse complement strand
GCCGGTGCGTGAAATACGGCCCGAACCCGGCGGCCTCGATCACCTGCCGCGCGGCGCGGTCTACGTCCTGCGCGGGGATGCCCGGTCGGGCGGCGGCGCAGCCTGCGGCGTTCGCGGCGCGCACTACGTCGTAGACCTCGCGCAGCCGCGCGGACGGCTCCCCAAAGCTGAACGTGCGTGTAATATCGGACGCATAGCCGCGCACCGTCGTGCCGAAGTCGATCAGCAGCGGTTCGACGGACTGCGGCACGCGGTCGCCGGGTTCGCCGTGCGGCAGCGCGCTCTGCGGGCCGCTGAGCACAATCGGTTCAAACGGGTGTTTGCCGCCGCCGCGCTTCAACTGCTCGATCACCAGCAGACCCGCGATATCGCGTTCGGTCATGCCGGGTGCGACCTGGGCGAGCGTGGCGTGCAGCGCGTCCTCGCTGATGCGGATCGCTTCGCGCAGGGCCGCAAGCGCAGCGGCATCCTTGCGCAGCCGGAGTTCGGCTAAATGTGCGCCAATGGGCGCGATCTGCACGTTGAGGATGTGCGCTTCCAGCAGGTGCGCTTCGAGCACGCGCATACGCAGTTCTTCCACGCCGATGCGCTTCCCGTTGAGCCTGAGCGCACCCGCCGCCGCCGCAAATGCCGCGTGCGGCCCGCTGGCGTCATCCCACAGGAACAGGTCAAACGGGATGCCGCAGTCCGCGATGCGCGCTTCTTCCAGCACAGGCACCACCGCGACCGGGTCGCGCCCCGGCACGAACAACGCTACTAACGGGCGCTCCATCAGGTGAAAGTCCACGCCGGTCACATATTGCAGGTTTGCGCCAGGGATCAGGGCGATGGCGTCTACCTCGGCACGCGCGGCGATGGCGTGCAAGGCGTGCAAAGTTTCAAGGGGGGAAGTGGTCATTGTAGTGAAAAATCTCCACCGGGTGCGAAAAAACCATGCGCGTAACACACACCAGCCTACGCGCGTCGGGGCACGTTGTCAAGTCTCGCGCCCGGCGGAGGTCCACGAACGAGTTGATACCGTTGGCGAATTAAAAAGCCTCACGCCGGGCAAACCGGTCCCCAGGGGAGGATAGGCGTTTAGGCGCTGGTTCCCGGCAGATCGGTGCTGCTCTCCGGGACGGTATCGCTGCCGCCACCGTCCGGCATGATTTCCAGCGGATTGAAGCGGAAATGGAATCCTTCGCCGGGCATCATCTCGAACCAGGGATGATTTTCCAGGAAGTCCTCGTCGAAGAAGAAGCCGGGACCGAAGCCCTGCCCCATACCACGACCGGGGCCGCGCTGACCGAAGCCGGGCCTATGCTCGTGCATCTTGCCGCGCATCTGGCCGCCGAAGGGCATTCCCGGCTGGCCGGAGAACCGGAAGTTGCGCCCGTGCGGGCCGAGTTCGACCGCGATCTCGATGGCTTCGCCGTCGCGCAGCACGGCCAGCGTCACGACTTCGCCCTCGTCATAAGCGTACAGCCGCTCGCCAAGCGTGCGCCGCGCGTCCACCGGATCGCCTTCAACCGCCGTGATCACGTCACCGGCCTGCAAACCGGCTTCCTCAGCGGGCGTGCCTTCGAAGACTTCGGAGATATACGCACCCTGCACCACGTCAAGATCGAGTTCCAGTTCCGCGATCACGTCCGCGTTCAACATCGTGTAGCTGACGCCTAACTGCGTGGGCGGCTGCGCCCCCAGCAAGCCGGGCGCCATTGGATTGACCGGTATGCCCGTGATCGTGTCTTCGAGCAGTTCGGCGAGATTCAGCGTGACTTCGATTTCTTCACCGTCGCGCTGCACCACGAGCGCCACCACTTCGCCGTGACCAAGCGCAAGCATCAGGTCACGCGGGGTCAGGTCGCGGACCGCTTCGCCGCCAATGCCCGTGATCAGGTCGCCTTCTTCGAGTCCGGCATCCGCCAGCGGCGACTCGTCCTCAATGCGCTGGACCAGCAGCCCGTCGCCGGTCATTTCCAGGTCAATCCCCAGCAGGTTCAGGCGACCCTGCATCATGCCCGGCCCGATCTCGACTTCGAAACGCGGCCTGCGCTCGATCACGGCGGGGCGTTCGCCCAGCGTCACATCGAAGACTATTTCCTCACCGTCGCGCAGGACCGTGACGGCGACCTCATCGCCCGCCGCGTAGCTCTGCACGAGTTCGACCAACTGCCGGGCCGACTCGATTACTTCGTCGTCCAGGCTCACAACCAGATCACCGACCTCGATCCCTACGTCTGCGGCGGGCGAACCTTCAGCGATCTCGCTCACCAGCACGCCGTCGTCCGTGTCCGTGATGCCCACGCCCAACCAGGCGGGTTCGCCGTCTTCCTGCGCCTGGACCGCGAAAATGCCCAGGCCGCTAAGCGCCAGAACCAGCGCCAGCATGATGATCAGTGTGCGTTTTAACTGCATTTGACTTACCTCCGTCAAGCCTTACCCGTTTGCCGTCACGTGATTTGACGACACTTTGCACACTGTTACTGTGGCGCAGAAATGTAAAAAATGTGTAATGCGATTCTTAGAACCAGCTAAGAATCCGATCACGCCAGGAACAGCACCGCGATCCCGGCGAGGGCAAAGAGCGTGCCCACAATCGCGCGTTGGGTGATGCGCTCTCTGAAGAAGATATACCCCAGCGGGATCAGGATGATGGGCGCGAGACTGGTCAGTGTGGAGGCGATACCGACCGGGGCGTTCTGCACGGCAACCAGCGAAAGCCACACGCCGATGAACGGCCCGGCGACGGCCCCGCCGAAGATGAAGCGCAGCGCCTTCGGGTTGGCGCGGATCGCGTCGAACCCGGCGCGCACCTTGCCATTGAGCGCGGTCAGCACCCAGATCACGATGGTGGCAATGATCAGGCGCATCAGGTTACCGGAGAGCGCGGGGAAATCATCCGTCAACCCCTGCTTGGACGCGATATATCCCACTGCCTGCCCCAGCGCCCCGCCCAAACCCAGCAGCACGCCGACCAGGTAGGTACGCGGCGCAGCGTCCGGCAGCGATGACCCGTTGTGCCGGTCGCTGACGACCCACGCCACGCCCGACACCGCCAGCGCGATCCCCAGAATCTCCAGGCCCGAAAGCGTCTCTTTCAGCAGCGCCCACGCCAGGAGCGCGCCCATCACTGGGTTGAGCGACATCAGCAGCATGGCGAGGCGTGGGCCGATCACCACAAACGCCTGAAACAACAGCGCATCGCCAATCACGAACCCGATCAACCCCGAAAACGCCATCCAGCCCCAGCGCTCCGGCTCCGCGTAGATGGGCCATACGGTCCCCTGCGAAACGTAATGCACGCCGCTGACCATCACCAGCGCCATCAGCAGGCGCGTGCGATTCACAACCGGCGAGCCGACCAGCCGCCCGGAGAGCGTGAAAAAAATCGAGGTAAAGCTCCAGCAAAACGAGGTCAGCAGCCCCGCGATCTCGCCGGTATAGTCTGCCATACGTGCGCCCGCCCTTCCCAAAAGTGGAGAAACACAACAAACGCCCCAACTATACCGTTGGAGCGCCAAAAAGGGGATAGGTCCAAATCAGGCCGCCGGGAGAGAGGGTAAGGCGCGGGTGTGCCACCAGAACCGCGCTGATTTGTCACGCGCTCACTCGACCCAAATCTCGACATGCTCGCCGCTGTCGGCGTCTTCAACATCGACGATCATACCGCTGGCCCCGCCCTGGATCGCTTCCATGATCTCGTTGTAGTCGATATCCGCCCCGGCAGGCGTGAAGCGCGCGCCGAGCTTGATACCGACATTGACCAGGCTCATCGGGATATTGATATTGGCTTTGGTGCGGCCCGTGTTCAGGTCGGTGATGCGCACGTGCAACAGGCGCGGGTCACTGGCGCGCGGCAGCGGCGGGGGCTGTTTGCTGCTGCTGCCCAGGGCTTGCAGCAGTTTCGCGCCCTCTTCGGCGGTGACTTTGCCTTCCTGGATCATCTGTAAAATCCGCATACGTTCTTCGGCTGTGGTCATTGGGTCTGGATTCCTTTCTTGCTTGGTTACGAGTCTGATGGCGCGCGCCAGATCATGTGGGCTAAGGTGCGCTCCGGTCGGAAGCGGAACTGCGCCAACAGGTCATGGATCGCCGGGTGGTCCGCCGGGTGATCGATCACAAACGGGCGGCGCGGATACTGGTTCAGCAGGTGGCGCAGCAGGACCGGTTCGAGCGTCCCACGCTGCGCGCGGCGCACCAGCAGATCGAACAGCACCGTCACACTGCCCATCCTGGCAACATCGAATTTCATGACTGCTCCGTCGCCACTTGCGTCACGCGTGGCGTTTCCTCACCGATCACGCGGATCTGCTCCCCGGCCTTACGCGATTCCTGGACCGCCTGAAAAGCGCTCGACAGCGATGTCGTAAAATCCGCTCCCCGGGCCAGGGTCAACCCGCATCGCAACTGGATGGCGGGACACTCCTTCGACGTGGTGTGGATGACGTCCTCGAGCGATTTCATCAGGTTGCCGGCAATCATGCGCCCGAGGGAGACGTTCAACCGGCGAAGCACCGCCACGAACCGGTCGTCGCTGAAACGGCCGACCAGGTCATCGCTTCGCAACTTGTCGCGCATCGTCTTGCCGATCTGTTTCATCAACCAGTCGCGCAAGGCCCACCGGCCGTGGTC
>CAZMNL010000282.1:0-4615 GCA_964567525.1 uncultured Anaerolineaceae bacterium | reverse complement strand
GGAGTCGCGGCGGCGTTTGCGCTGTTAACCGGCGCGGCGTTGCCCTCCGACGGGGGGCGTTCCGCGAGCGGCTGCGCCTCGACCGGAGTATCCGGGCCGCCACCCTGACCGCTGTTAGACGCCATGACGTTACCGCCGGGGATGGCGTTCGCGCCCGTGCTGTAATACGGCGTGTAGGTCGGCGACGGCGGGAAGGTCATGAAGGGCACCGGGGTGAAGGTTTCCGTCGGGCCGATCCCGGTTGGGCGCGGGGTATTGGTCGGCGAACTGACCGGCGCGGGTGAACTGGTCGGGAGCGGCGTACTGGTCGGGTACGGGGTATAGGTGGGCAGCGGCGTATTGGTCGGGAAGGGCGTATAGGTCGGCGGCACGGTGTACGTCGGCTGGAAGCCCTGCGTAGGCAGCGGCGGATTGGTCAGCACCAGCACACCCGTTGGCGTGAGGGTGGGCGGCGCAAACTCAAAGCTGTCCGTTTGCGTGGCGAAAGGAGTCGCCGTCACGCCCGGCCCGAAGGTGGGGAACGGTGACAGCGACGGCGTGAGGCTCTCCTGGGGCAGCGGCGTTAACTGCTCCACAGTGGGCGTCAGGTCTTCGGTGTCGCCAGCGGGCGTCGTGGTTTCGCCACCCATCTCTGTTGGCCCCGGCGGGACCACCCCGGCGGCTTCTTGCGTGGGCGGGATATCCTCTCCCACCGACCGGAAACACCCGGTCAGGCCGAGCGCCATCAGTACTACAACCACCATCCACACCGCGCGATGAGCATGAGTCCGCATATCGTTCTCTCCTGAGAGGCCAGTGCCTGCTGCCTGCCTGTCTGCATCGCAGTTTACCATCAGAGCGCGGTCCGCACAAGCGGTCTGGGGATCAGGGGGGCTACGAATGCGTTGTTAATTGGGCTGTGGATAGTTCAAATTGCCTCAACGACCGTGCGCTGCCAGCCTCGCCACAGGGGCTGGGGGCGGGGGGAGGTAAACCGGTACGAGCAAGGCCCCGGACTGGCGCGGCACACGATGATCGCGTACAACTAACGGGTATATCTGCCGATTATGCGCTGGGAGTGCCTGACCCATGTCCGACCACGCCACCCCAAACCCCTACCAATCGCTGATGCTGCGCGCGCTGTGGGCGTCCAGGTCTGAGCAGCAAACCGCGCGCGAAGCGAACTACATCGAAAGTATGCTGGATGTTGACCTGCATCCTGGCGGCGGCGCGCACCTGCTCGATGTGCCGTGTGGCAACGGGCGAGTCGCGCTGAAACTCGCCGCGCGCGGGCATCGCGTCACCGGGATTGATCTGAGCGAGTCCGCGATCCAGGATGCCCAGGCCGCCACGCACGGCGGCGGCGACCTGCGCGGCTCGGTGCATTTCAGCCCCGGCGATATGCGTGATCTGCCCTGGGAGTCGCGCTTCGACGGCGCGTACTGCCTGTGGGAGAGCTTCGGGTATTTTGACGACGCGGGGAACCGTGCGTTTCTTGCGGCGGCGGCGCGCGCGCTCAAACCCGGCGCGAAACTGCTGCTCGATACGCACGTGCTCAAATCGGCGCTGGCCGGGTTGCAGCGCCGCGAGTGGTCCGAGACCGGCAGCGGCGAGATTCTCGTGCTGGAAGAGCGCGACTATGACCACACCACCAGCGCGATCACGCGGCGCTGGCGCGTCATCGCGGGCGGGCAGGTCGAAACCAGCCAGCTTACGATCCGCCTTTACAGCTACCGCGAGCTGGTCGCGCTGCTGGAGTCGGTGGGGTTCACCCACTGCACGGGGTATACGTGGATGAGCATTATCCCGTTTATGGTGGGCGCGTCCCGGCTGGTGATGGTTGCGCAGCGGGGATGATCCCCTGCCGCCATGCGTCCGGCGACACCACGAAGGAATGAAAATGGGCGGTGATCGCCCTGTGCCCGACGGTCACGCGAACCTGCGGTTCGTTCGTCGGGCTATACACCTGCTGGACCGCGAAGCGGCTCGCTGATCGCGCGTGTGAGATATCACCGCACACCGCCGCCTGCTAATCGCTAATCGCTTAAAGCTAATCGCTATGTGTCAGAGGAAGAGCTGCCCATGCCGTCGCGCATATCCTACCGCGCGAGGATATCCGCCATGTCGATGTATTCCTTCGACACTTCGCGCTGCTTGCCAACCGCGTCTTCAATCTGCACAGTGCCGATATCGCGCCCGTGCAGGCCGACCATCAGCCCGGATTCGCCTTCCAGCAGCAGTTCGACGGCGCGCACGCCCATGCGCGTCGCCAGCAGGCGGTCAAACGCGCTGGGCTTGCCGCCGCGCACCACGTGCCCCAGCACGGTCACGCGCACCTCGAAGCCGATCTCGTGCTGTTCCAGGTAGGCGGCGACCTCGTGAGTCTTGGGCGTCGCGCCTTCCGCGATGACGCCCATCGCGTGGCTTTTGCCCTTCATGTAGGCGTCTTCCAGCGCCGCGCCGATCTGTTCGAGCGTGGTGGGGTGTTCGGGGATCATGATGAATTCCGCGCCGCCCAGGATGCCGCCCATGGTCGCCAGGTAGCCGCAGTTGCGCCCCATGACTTCCAGCAGGAAGCAGCGTTCGTGACTGCTGGCGGTATCGCGCAGCTTGTCGACGGCGTCGAGGATCGTGTTCAGCGAGGTATCGACGCCGATGCTCATGTTCGTGCCCCAGATATCATTGTCGATGCTGCCGGGGATACCGATCACCGGGAAGCCGAGCTGGTGCAGGGTCAAGGACCCGCGCAGGCTGCCATCCCCCCCGATCACGACCAGCCCATCAAGGCCGTGTTCGTTGAGCCGCCGCAGGCCGCGTTTCTGTCCCTGGGGCGTCTTGAATTCCAGGTTACGCGCGGTTTGCAGGATCGTGCCGCCGCGCTGGATGATACCGCTTACGTCGCGCGGGGTCAGCCGTTCGAAGTCGCCCGCCAGCAGCCCGGAATACGCCTGGCGAATCCCGAAAACCTCAATGCCTTTCGAAGCGGCAGTACGCACCACCGCGCGAATCGCGGGATTCATTCCCGGTGCATCGCCGCCGCTGGTCATCACCCCAATTCGGTGAATACTCGTCATGTTTTAATCAAGCTCCTCGTGATCTGAGCAGAATTAGCCGTGTTGTTGTGTCCGGCTGGTGACTGTACGCGGAGAACCACACGCGAGCCAGCCTGAAACCAATCCGCGATTATGCAGCACGAAACGACAGCGCGCAACCGTTTTTCGTTATTTAGGGCGCTTACGGGGTTTAAAATTGGGTTAAATGCCCAAATGACGCGAAGACTGCGCGTTATCCGGCGCTCACGTCCAGCACGATCTTACCGAAATGCTGCCCGGATTCGAGCGCGCGGTGCGCCGCCTGGACCTGTTCCAGCGGGTAATGGCGGTCGATCACGGCCTTGAGCGTGCCCCTGAAGATTAACTGCATCACGGTGACGTAATCTTCGTGTGGCCCCATCGTGCTGCCCAGCAGACTCAGGTGTTTGCCGAACAGGTAGCGGTTGTCGATTTCGACCTGCGCGCCGCTGGTGTTGCCCACCGTCAGGATGCGGCCCCCGCGTGCTGCCGCGCGCAGACTGTCGTTGAAGGTCGCGGCCCCGACGTTATCGACCACCACATCCACGCCGCGCCTGGCGGTGAACTGGTACACCGCGCGCGACCAGCCGCCCGCAATGTCACGCGGGATCAGCACGTCCGCGCCCAGGGCTTTGGCCTGTTGCAGCTTCTCATCTGTGCTGCCCACCACGTAGACCGTGCAGCCCGCGAGTTTGGCGATCTGGATGCTGGCGGTGTTCACCCCGCCGCCCGCCCCGACGATCAACACGCTCTCGCCCGTGCGCAGCCTCCCGCGCGTGATCAGGCTGTGCCACGCGGTGACGAACACCAGCGAGGCGGCGGCAGCTTCGGCGTGCGTGATGTGGTCGGGCAGGTGCAGCAGGTTACGCGCCGGGACGCAGAGATATTCGGCGTTTGTGCCCCGGACGTGCTCGCCGAGCAGTTGGAAGCGCGGCAGCTTCTTGTCGGGCGTTTCGCGCACCGGCTGCCCGCCCCATTCGAGCGTAGGATCAATCGCCACGCGATCCCCGATCCGCCACCCGCTGACCCCCGCGCCGAGCGCATCGACCACGCCGGAACCGTCCGCGCCGGGGATGTGCGGGTAATCCAGCCGGATACCGGGCCAGCCGTCCCGCACCCAGATATCGAGGTAGTTCAGCGCCGCCGCGACGATGCGCACGCGCACCTCGCCGGGGCTGGGTTCCGGGACCGGGAAATCATCGACGACGTGCAGCGTTTCGGCGGGGCCGTGTTCGTGGAGCAGAACGGCGCGCATAGTGAGTCATCCTTTCGGGGGTGAGCAGCCGTCCGCGTGGTGCGGCGGAGCCTGCCCGCCTGAGGCTACGCCAAGAAAATAATTACCCCATCCCCCACAACCCCTTCCCTCAGGGAAGGGGAGCAAAGGCCAACGCATTTGGGTGATTTATTTCCTGGATCAGCCTGATACCTGTCTACCGGATAGCAGCCCGGTGTTTGCGCGGTATTCTAGCACGTCGTGAGGAAGTTAGCACCGTGCGCGCGGTTGGGGGGGGCGTTTCAATTTCGGGGCAAAAAGAACCACCACAGAGTACACGGAGGACACAGAG
>CAZMNL010000281.1:0-4616 GCA_964567525.1 uncultured Anaerolineaceae bacterium | reverse complement strand
GCCGCATAGAAACCCGCAACCCGGTGATCATGCTGGACGAGATCGACAAGCTGGGCCGCGATTTTCGGGGCGATCCGGCCTCGGCGCTGCTGGAAGTGCTCGACCCGGAACAGAACTTCGAGTTCCGCGATCACTATCTCGACGTGCCGTTCGATCTCTCGCGCGTGATGTTCATCACCACCGCCAACACGCTCGATACAATCCCCGCGCCGCTGCGTGACCGTATGGAGATTATTACGCTTAGCGGCTATACTGAACATGAGAAGGTGCAGATCGCGCAGCGCTATCTCGTGCCGCGCCAGATACGTGAAAACGGGCTGCGCCCCGACGAACTCGCGATCACTGACGAGGCCATGCTGACGATCATCCGCGATTACACGCGCGAGGCCGGAGTACGTAACCTGGAACGCGAGATCGGGCGGGTGGCGCGTAAGATCGTTACACACATCGCGGAAGGCAAAGATGGCGCGGTCGTCGTCGAAAAAGACGACATTCTCGACCTGCTCGATCACCCGCGTTTCGGCTACCAGACCGAGATCGAGGAACGGATGCCCGACACGCCCGGCGTAGCGATTGGGTTGTCGGTCACGATCTTCGGCGGAGATGTGCTGTTCGTCGAAGCGGCACAGATGCCCGGCAGCAAGGGGTTTCAGTATACCGGGCAGCTAGGGAACGTCATGCAGGAAAGCGCGCGTGCGGCCTTTAGCTATGTGCGCTCAAAAGCGTGCGAGTACGGTTTAGCCGATAATTACTTCGAGACGCACGATATCCACCTGCACGTACCGGCGGGCGCGGTCCCTAAAGACGGGCCTTCCGCCGGTGTGACGATGGCAATCGCGCTGATGTCGTTGTTCACCGGACGGCCCGTGCGCAGCAATGTTGCCATGACCGGTGAGATTACGCTGCGCGGGCAGGTGCTGCCGGTAGGGGGCATCAAGGACAAGGTGCTGGCGGCCCACCGCGCCGGACTCGAGACGGTGATCCTGCCGCACCGCAACGAACACGATATCGAGGATGTACCGCAGGATGTGCGCGACGCCTTGACGTTTGTTTTTGTCGATGATGTCAACGACGTGTTGGCTGCCGCCCTGACACCGCCAGACGCCGAGACGACCCCACCTGGCAGTGACCAGCCAGCACCGGTCACGCAAGAAGATAGCGAGTCAGTCGGGGAAGCGTAGGGGGCGGGGGATATCACCATACTCGCCCATTGCATTAAAGGAAGGCTGTTTTGCCTAAGATTCTGATTGTGGATGATGACCGTACAACAGTGCGCTTGTTACAAACACTGTTGCAATTGGACGGTTTTGAAGTCTCCAGCGCATCACGCGGGCAGGAAGCATTACAGGTCGCCGCCGAGGTCGTTCCTGATATTTTCCTGGTGGATTTCCACCTGAACGACATGACGGCGCTTGAATTCATGCCCCAATTACGTGATATGGCGGCCTTTGCCCAGACCCCGGTCGTGATTGCTTCCGGGATGGATAAAGAAGACGAGGTCCTGGCTGTGGGCGCGGCCTGTTTCCTGCTCAAACCATTTGACCCGAATGCGTTGGCCGGTATTCTCAACAATCTGCTTGGGTGAACCACGCCTTCTCAACGTCACACTTGACACACTCTGAACGAATTACGATGACGGAGAGATGGGTTTGTGAGTTCAAAATCACGTCGTTCCAATAAGATGCAGTGGTACCGCATGGACCTGCATCTACACACCCCCGGTTCCGCCGATTACCAGGAACCGGAAGCCAGTTATCTGGACATATTGCTCCACGCTGAAATGCGGGGGCTGGACATTATCGCCTTCACCGACCACAACACGGTGGGCGGCTTCCGCGCGATGATGGAAGAGATTGAGCAGCTCGAATACCTGGAGCAGTTGGGGCGCATTCAGGCCGACGAAAAATACCGTTTGTCGGAATACCGCCGCCTGCTCGATAAGATTCTCGTGCTGCCCGGCTTCGAGTTCACGGCGACCTTCGGCTTTCACATTCTCGGCATTTTCGCGCCGGAAACGCCGGTTCGCCAGCTCGAACACATTTTGCTCAGCCTCAACATTCCGCCGGACGCGCTGGACGAGGGTTCCTCAGTCGTAGGCGCATCGGCGGATGTCTTGACGGCCTATCGCACGATTAACATAGCAGGCGGGATCGTGATCGCGGCGCACGCCAATTCCAGTCATGGGGTGGCGATGCGCGGCTTCGACTTCGGCGGCCAGACCAAGATCGCCTACACCCAGGACCCCAACCTGCACGCGCTGGAAGTCACCGACCTGGACCGGAAAGACCGCCGCAGCACCCAGCGCTTTTTTGACGGCACCAAGCCCGAATACCCGCGCAAAATGCGCTGTATCCAGGGTTCCGACGCGCACCGGCTGAAGGCCAACCCGCGCAACCAGAAACACCTGGGCGTGGGCGACCGCGTGACCGAGGTGCAACTGCCTGAACGCAGTTTTGCCGCGCTGCTAAGCGTCTTTACGAGCAATGACTTTGCGCGCACGCGCCCCTACCGCGCCAGCCACGATCCGTATGACCATGTGCAGAGCGCGCGCGAAGAAGGCGCGAGCATCGTGCAGGCGTTTCATGAGGGCATGACGCGCCGGGGCGGGCGGCTGTACGCCGTGATCGCGGACGTGTGCGCGCTCACCAACACCAACGGCGGCACGATCTACGTCGGAGTCAGCGGTAAACCGAAAGAAAACCCGGTCGGCGTGGAAAACGTCACCGAGGCGGTCGAGATACTGCACAGCGAGATCGAGCACAAAATCACGCCGCCGATTGAGGTCGAGATCGACGTGATGGAAACGCGCGGCAAGCCGGTGATCCGCCTGCAAGTGCCGCGCGGTGACGATCTGCCTTACGCGATTGACGACAACAAAATCTACGTGCGGGCCGAGACGGAAACTAATCTCGCCGTGCGCGATGAAATTGTGCAACTGGTGCAGCACACCACCGCCCGCCAGCACAAACACCAGACTGCCGAGATGCCACGAGTCGCCGATGACGCATCCGAAACCGGGGAACCGGACGACCAGCCCGCCCCAACCGGCGTGGTGGAAGCGCCGCGCACCGGCGTAGAGATCATCGCCACCGAGCAGCGTAAAGGTATGCGTTACCACATGATGCGCGATCTGCGCAACGGCAACGTGGTGAAGAACGTCACGCGCAAATCGGCGCGGCGGCTGTGGCACTACGCCGTCAGCGAAAAAGAATCCAACCCGATCAAACCGAAAGATGTCGAATGGCACGGCGAGATCGGGTTGTGGAAGCGCTACAAACGCGGCGGGACCACGCGCTACGATCTCGTGCAGCGCGACGACGGCGAAATGCGCGTCTACTATGGCGTCACCTATGACGGGATGCACGGCCCCTGGCAGGTATTCGTTAAGGAAGAAGAAGAATAGCCGCGCGCGCTGGCGCAACACCAACCGCATAGCATATCCGCCGGGCAGGAAGTATACTCCTGCCCGGTATGTTTTTTTGGATCACGAGGGATAGAAGAATCGTGTTGTTCTACGGCACTGATCATGTTTACCTCACCCCCCGGCCCCCTCTCCACACGCGGAGAGAGGGAGAAAATCATGTCGAAGTCCCCCTCTCTAGCTCGGCTGGAGAGGGGGATTTAGGGGGTGAGGCCAGTCCACAGCTATTGAAAGAAGTTCGCCACCGGTATCACACAAGGAGAGGGAGGGACGCTGATCGATTGATTTCTCGTTCCCGTTACAGGTGTGTATGCGCAGTATCCACAAAAACGCCCTGCGCGGAGCCGCGCCCATGACCCACCAACCGCTGCACCGCCGCGAAACGCTCGCGCTGCTGGCGATCCTGTTGCTGGCCGGGGTGCTGCGCCTGGGCGCGCCGGGCATCACCGAGTTCAAGCGGGACGAGGGCAATCTCGCGCAGTTAGCGCTCGACGTGGCACACGGGCGCGACTGGCCGCTGCTGGGACTCAGCGCCTCGGTCAATCTGCCGAATCCGACCTACAGCGTGTACCTGTTCGCGCTGCCCTTCGCGCTCGACAGCAGCCCGGTCACGGCGACGTTATTTGTGGGCGCGCTGAACGTGATCGCGGTCGCGCTGGCGTGGTGGCTGGCGCGGCGCTATTACGGGATCACGGCGGCGCTGGTCGCGGCGCTGCTTTATGCAGCGAGTCCCTGGGGCGTGATCTACGCGCGCAAAATCTGGGCGCAGGACTTGCTGCCGCCCTTCGTGCTGCTGACCGTGATCACCGGGCTGCTGGGCTATCTCGAAAACAAACGTCGGGCGCAGATCGCGCACTGGCCGCTGCTGGCGCTGAGTGTGCAGATTCACATCGGCGCGTTTACGCTGGCCCCGCTGAGCGCGCTCATGCTGCTGCAAGGGCGCAAAAATATCAACTGGCGCGCGCTGGGCGTGGGAATCGCGCTGGCGCTGCTGACCGGATTACCCGTGCTGGCGGGCTACGCGCGTGACGGTCTGCTCGATCCCGACGTGATCCGCGCGCGCATCGAGAACAGTGAGACTGATCCCGGCTACGCGCTCAGCGGTACGGCACTCGATCATGCGTGGCTGACTGTCGCGGGAACGGATGTGCATTCGCTGGCTGGGCCGCAGCAGTTCCGCGCCTACCTGGACGGC
>CAZMNL010000280.1:0-4620 GCA_964567525.1 uncultured Anaerolineaceae bacterium | reverse complement strand
CGGCGCTGCGCGCGTGTGATCGGCTGCGCATCGAGCAGCGCGCGGCCCTCCGTCGGGGCCAGCAGCCCGGCCAGAATCCGCAGCAGCGTGCTTTTGCCGCAGCCGCTCGGCCCCACCAGGCACACGAACGACTCGCGCGAGAGGTGCAGCGTGATATCGTCCAGGGCGGCGACTGCGGGGCCACCGCCCGTATAGACATGGCTGATGTGTTCTGCTGCCAGGATGACGTTGTTATTGTTCATACGCTGCTCGCGCTCTATTCCGGCAGGAAGTCCATGTTATAGCACGCCGCCAGGTTATCCAGCGGGGCATCGAGCAAGCCGGTTTCGACCAGGATATCTTCGGTGGCTTCCCATGCCTGGGGATCGGTGCGGCCCAGGTCCTCGGAGCGCCACAGGCTGATGGAGTTATAGAGCACCTGACGCTGCGTGGCGTACTGGTCTTGTGGCAGGTCGGGCACGTATTCCGGCACGACGATATCAAAAGCGGCGTCCGGGTCGGCGATAGTGTCCGCCACACCGCGCCGGATCGCGCGTACCATGCCGCGCACCAGTTCCGGGTTCTCGCGGATCGTCGTCTCGTTAGTGACCAGACCGTTCGAAACCAGCCGCGCATAGTCCGACACTTCGATCACGTTGACCGGAAAACAGTCGCTCTCAATCGTCAGCGGCTCATTAGCGATATAGACGACGGAGGCTTCGACCTGTCGCGCACAGACATTTTCGGGCGCAGCAAAACCAATCGAACGCAGTTCCCCCAGGTCATCTTTTGTCAGGTCGCCGGCATTCAACAGCGCGCGCAAGCCGATATAGCTCGCGCCATACTGCCCCGGCACGCCCACGACACGCCCCGCAAGATCGGCGGGTTCGGTAATGTCCAGGTCGGCGGGCGAGACGATGCCCACCGGGAAGTTATGGTACCACTCAAAGATGTACACAATCGGGCGACCCTGTCCGCGCGCCAGCACGACCTGCTCGCCGCTGATTAAGCCAAACTTGAGATCGTTGGTAGCGATACGGTCCACCCCGCGCCCTTCATCGAAGTCATTCTCGAAGGCGATGTCGATGCCTTCTTCGGCAAAGTAGCCGCGCTCCACCGCCACGTAGACCGGCGCAAACTGCACGCTGGGAATGTAGCTCATGAACAGCGTCACGCGGGTCTGGTCTTCCGGCGTATCGTCGTCTTCCTGGGACAGCAGGACGGAAACGATCAGCAGCGCCAACACGATCACAGCGATCACACCAACCGCTACGATGCGGCGGTTACGCCAGGACTTTGTTTGCATACTTGTATACTCCTTAATGTGTGTGAAGTTGACCCGGCATACGGGTGAGTTAGCCAGTTTGCTGCCAGTCCAACAGGATGTGTTCCAACCAGGAAGCCAGCCCGTACAGGGTGAGCGCCAGGACGGTCAGCGTGAAGACGGCAGCGATCACCAGCGGAGTATCGTAAACGCCACGCCCGAAGTTGATCAGATAACCCAGCCCCGCGCTGGCGCTGACAAACTCCCCCACCACCGCGCCAATCACGGACAGCGTCGCGCTGACCTTCAGGCCGCTGATGACAATCGGCATTGCGGCGGGCAGTTCCAGTTTCCAGAAGGTTTGCAGCGGCGTGGCTTCGAGCGACTGCATCAGGTCGCGCAGTTCGGGCGGGATATTGCGAATTCCCAATACGGTATTGACCAGCATGGGGAAGAATACCAGCAACGCACAGATCAATACCTTGCTGCTGATGCCGGAGCCAAACCAGATAACCAGCAGCGGCGCAATCGCCACAATCGGCACGGCTTGCAGCGCCACGAGATAGGGCGTCAGCGTGTAGGCGACCGTGCGGCTCTTGGCGATGAAATAACCGATCCAGAAGGCGGCCAGCACGCCTACGATCAGCCCGGTCAGGACTTCACGCAGGGTGACGGCAGTATGGCGCAGCAGCGATCCATCCGAGGCAATATCCCACCAGCGCTCCGCAACGCGCGCGGGGGCGGGCAGAATGAACTCGGCATACAGCCCGGTCTGCGCGGTGATGTGCCACAGCGCCAGCAGCGCGGCCCCAAACGTGGGGGCGAGCAGCAGCCGCCACTGTCCCCAGCGAGGCCGGGCAGGTGTACGCGCCGCACGCGGGGATGGCATAGGTGTTGTGTGTGGCTGGTTGGCAGTCTGTTCTACGCTGTGTTCCACGCTAATCTTCGTCGCTCTCAGATTCGTGATCGCCCACATCGTCATCATCAGGCGATGGCAGTTCGTCAAAGTTTTCGCCGTCGTCTTCCAGCAGCACCACCGCTTCAGCGTAATACGCTTCCGGCACGGCCACATCCACGCCGCCCATTTTGCCGAATGTGACCGGAATCGCGCTGCCGACCGCTTCCCGGAACAGGTAGACCGGGATTCCTGCACTGCGCAGCAGGCCCGCAGGAATCGCCGCACTGGTCATATCCATGGCGTGCGCGACCACGTACCACAACTCCTGGTCCGGGCCGCGTCGTTTGATAATAGCGTTGGGATTGTCGCTCATAACCACCTGAACTCCAATGATACCGTACTGCACCGTGCGGGTAAATAGAAAACGCGCTCCGCGTACATCAAGCGCCGGGAGCGCGTTGGACTGTAGGGAAAATCAGCACCGGTTATGCTTCGATGATCTCGACGGTGTGCAGTTTGTCCCCCGGCTGGGGATCGCGCATCGGGTCGCGCGTGCGGATCGAGAGCAATACCTGCATACTCGCGTCATCTTTGACTTTGCCAAACACGCCGTGTTTGCCGTCCAGATGGGGCGTCGGACCATGCGTGATGAAGAACTGCCCGCCGTTGGTGTTCGGCCCGGCGTTCGCCATGCTCAGAATGCCGGAACTGTCGTGCTTGAGCGCGAGCGCGCCCGGCTCATCGTTAAAACGATAGCCCGGCGTGCCGCTGCCGGTCCCGGTCGGATCGCCACCCTGGGCCATGAAGTTCGGAATCACGCGGTGAAAGGTCGTGTCATCATAGTAACCGTCCCGCGCCAGAAACACAAAGTTATTGACAGTGACTGGCGCTTGCTTGGCGAACAGGTCGATAACAATGTCGCCCTTTTCGGTTTTAAAGGTTGCCGTATAGGACTTTTCAGGATCGATCTGCATTTCTGGCGGCGCACTGTATTGTTTAGCCATGTGATTTTTCCTTGCTCGTTAAAGTTAAACAAACCCGTAGGCAGAGTTTAGCAGATTACGCTTCCAGTGCGGCAAAATGATCGATAAATGCCGCCGTGAAGCGCATCGACGTGAAATAGTCGGCAAGCAGAATATTCTCGTTGGGCGAGTGGGCGCGCATGTTCGGATGCCACGTCGCCCCGGCGAAGACCACCGGAATCCCCAGCATCGCGCTGAGCGGGTACAGCGGTCCGCTGCCAGGGAACCAGGGCAGCATGATCGGTTCCTGGTTCCAGATATCCCGGCTGGCGGCGATGGCGGCGCGTTCTGGCAGGCTGCCGGGCGGCGAGGCCGCGAACTCTTCCCCGCCAAGCTCAACGATCTCGATATCAGAAAAGCCGCGCCGGTCCAGGTGCGCGCGCAGCAGGTTATGCGCCAGTTCAGAGGTCAACCCATCAACCAGCCGGAAATCGAGCTTTGCCATCGCTTCGGCGGGCAGCACGGTTTTTGATCCTGCCCCGCCGTAGCCGGAGTGGAACCCGCAGATCGTGATCGTGGGTGCGCTGATGTAGCGACGGCGCGCGGCGTGATCGTCCATGCCGTTAAGCCACTCATCCAGTCCCCAGCGCGCGCGCAGGGCGTCGAATTCCAGCGGTACGGCGTCAATGCGCGCCCACTGTTCGTCACTGAGCGGCTTAACGTGATCCGTGTAGCCGTCGAGCGTGATGTTATCGTCCGTGTCCTTGAGCGTGCTCAGCGCCCAGACCAGCCGCCACGCCGGGTTAACGACCATCGGCGCGACGGACGAATGCAGATCGTGATCCGGCCCTTTGCAGCGCAGTTCGAAGTACGCCAGCCCTTTACCACCCAACCCGAATTCAGGCCGCCCGGCGTCGTTATAACCGCCGCCTTCCCACAGAATGCCATCGGCTGTGAGCATCTGCGCATGTTCTTCGGCCCAGGCTTCGAGGTGTACGCTGCCGATTTCCTCTTCGCCCTCGACCACCCACTTGATGCGCACCGGCAGCTCCCCCTGGGACGCGATCCACGCCTCGACCGCCTGAATGCGCGAGAGCAGTTCGCCCTTGTCGTCGCACGTGCCGCGCCCGTAGATCACGCCATCCCGGATGACCATCTCGAACGGGGCGGTTTCCCACAGTTCGAGCGGGTCTTCCGGCTGCACATCGTAATGGTTGTAGATCATCAGCGTGCGCGCGGCGTTCTCCGGCCCGATTTCGGCGTAGATAATCGGCGATCCGGGCGTTTGGTAGACCGTCACCACCGCGCCAAGCTGCTTAAAGCGCGCGATCACCAACTGTGCCATTTCCGGTATACCGCGCCCGTCAGCGGCCACGCTGATCTGGCCGATGAACTGCCCGAACTCGTTCAGGAACCGGTCACGGTGGGCATCGAGATACGTGTTAAATGTCTGGCTGTTGTAGGTCATGGTATTTTATCCCAGTTTATAACCAATTTTGCGCAGAAACTCCGTGCGC
>CAZMNL010000279.1:1759-4665 GCA_964567525.1 uncultured Anaerolineaceae bacterium | reverse complement strand
GACTCGGCAACCAGGCAATCCTGGCGCGCGTGTTAGGGCCGCGCCGGACCACGCTCGGCGTCACGATGTGCGGCGCGGCGCTGGATGGGCCGGGCGTGCTGCGCGTGGGGGGCGAGGGCCATACGTTCCTCGCCACACGCCGCGAGATCGACCCGCGCGTGCGCGATCTCGCGGCATTGTTCGCGCAGGCCGGGCTGGATGTGACCGTTACGCACGATATCGCGGCGCTGGTGTGGAGCAAACTGGTAGTGAACGCGGCGATCAACCCGCTGACCGCGCTGCTGCGCGTGCCAAACGGCGCGCTACTGACCTCACCGCACGCGCGCGACCTGTTACAACGCGCTGCGCAGGAAGTCGCCGCCGTCGCCACTGCGCAGGATATCCCGCTGCCCTTCGACAACGCTGCCGCCTATGCCGAACACGTCGCGCACCTGACCGCGCGCAACCGGTCATCCATGCTGCAAGACGTGCAGCGCGGCGCGCGCACCGAGATCGACGCGATTAACGGCGCGGTGATCCGCACGGGGGATGCGCTGGCGATCAGCACGCCCATAAATCGCTGCCTGTACGACATGATTAAGGCGCTGGAAGAATCGTACTCCGCAGACGCGACTTAGCCCAAAAACAGGAACTTTTTCCCCATGCAGATTGTGACCACTATCGACGAAGTACGCGCAGCCCGCTGGGCCGATCCCTGGCTGACCTGGGGACTCGTGCCCACGATGGGCGCGCTGCACGAAGGCCATCTTTCGCTGGTGCGCCGCGCCCGCACCGAAAACAACCGCGTCGGCGTGAGTATTTTTATCAACCCGATCCAATTCGACCGTGTTGACGACCTGGACGCCTACCCGCGCCAGTTGGAGCGCGATTGCGCGCTGCTGGCCGCCGAAGGCGTGGACCTGGTATGGGCACCGGACACGAAAACCGTCTACCCGCCCGGCTTCCAGACGTATGTCACCGTAGACGAGATCACGCAGGTGCTCGAAGGCGCGGCGCGTGCCGGGCACTTTCGCGGCGTGACAACGGTCGTCGCCAAGCTGTTTAACGTCTTCCAACCGCAGCGCGCGTATTTCGGGCAGAAGGACGCCCAACAGGTCGCCGTGATCCGCCAGATGGTGCTTGATCTCGCGTTCAACCTGTCGGTAGTGGTATGCCCCATCGTGCGCGAACCGGACGGGCTGGCGCTCAGCAGCCGCAACGCGCGCCTGAATTCCGACCAGCGCAAGGCCGCGCTGGTGCTCTACCGCGCGCTGAACGCCGCCAGGACTGAATGGGAAACCGGTAAACGCGATGCCGCGCACCTGCGCGCGACGATGCAGACGGTCATTGACGCTGAACCGCTGGCGCGCACCGATTACGTCAGCGCCGCCGACCCGGTTACACTACAAGAACTCTCCGGTGCGGCTCACCGCGCGCTGCTGAGCATGGCTGTTTTCGTCGGCGACATTCGCCTGATCGATAACGCACTGGTCGGCGTAAACGACGACACCCCGTAAACCACATTGGAGCGACACACGATGCAGGTATCAATGGTCCGGGCCAAGCTGCACCACGCGCGCGTGACTGGCGCGGATATCGAGTACGTCGGCAGCATCACGATTGACACCGACCTGCTCACCCAGGCGCAGATGGTCCCCTACGAAAAAGTGCTGGTTGTGGACGTGGACAACGGCGCACGCTTCGAAACCTACATCATCCCCGGCGAGGCGGGCAGCAGCACGATCCGGGTCAACGGGGCCGCCGCGCACCTGGTCAACCTGGGCGACCGGCTGATCGTGCTGGCGTTTGCGCTGGTGGACTTCCCACCGCCGGAAGGCTGGCAGCCGCAGGTCGTCATACTGGACGCGCAGAACGCAGTCGCCTCGGTCGAAATGCAGGGGCGTTATGGCTGACTCGCTCCCTGATCCCAATCTGCAAACCGTATAGCGCCAAGCAGGGCCAATTGCGCTTGTGGCACGCCTGTGCGGGCGCTAGAGTCAGGATCAGGTATTATTTTCGCGAGGCGACACGAGGTTGATCATGAACGTTGGCGTACTGGCGCTGCAAGGCGCATTCATCGAACACGAAAAAATCCTGCGCGGCCTGGGTGCGACCCCGGTCGAGGTGCGTCTGCCGGAACATCTCGACCCCCTGGACGCGCTGATCATCCCCGGCGGCGAAAGCACCACGATTGGCAAGCTGGCCGTGACCTTCAACCTGCTGGAGCCGCTGCGCGCGTTCGCGCAATCCAGGCCGGTATGGGGCACGTGCGCGGGCATGATCGTGCTGGCGAAAGACATCGGGCGTGACCAACCGCTGATCGGCGTGATGGATATCACGGTGGACCGCAACGCCTTCGGGCGGCAGGTGGACAGTTTCGAAACCGAGCTGACCGTGCCGCAAATCGGCGAAGCCCCGTTCCACGCAGTATTCATTCGCGCGCCGCTGGTGACGCGCGTTCAGGATGGCGTCGAAGTCCTGGCGCAGTTGGACGGCGGCGGGATCGTGGCTGTGCGCCAGTATCACTGGCTGGCGACCGCGTTCCACCCCGAACTGACGCACGACAACCGCTTTCACCGCTATTTCCTGCGCGAAGTTGCCGGTTTGCCAGTCAAGGATTGAGCATCAGCCCGGCATTGATCGCGCAGGAACTTGACACCACACCGCGCCCCGCTATCATAGAGCCGCAAGGGAACGATAATCGGCCCGGCATATACACAGCGAAGGAGAGGGCGCTACCATGTCCGATTTGAGTGGGCGTATTGCGATTGTGACCGGCAGCGGTCAGGGTATCGGCAAAGCTATCGCGCTGGACCTGGCGCGGCGCGGGGCCAAAGTCGTCACCAACGATATCAGCGGGTGCTGCGCGGACGACACGCTGGCTGAAATCCGCGAACTGGGCAGCGACGGACTGGCGGTCACGTGTG
>CAZMNL010000279.1:1189-1749 GCA_964567525.1 uncultured Anaerolineaceae bacterium | reverse complement strand
TCCAATGTAGCGTTACGTCCAATGTACCACCAGGGCGCACGGTGTCGCGTTCGACGTGACCGACTCCGCGCAGGTGGATGATCTGGTTAAGACCGTGATGGACGCCTTCGGCCAGATCGATATCCTGGTCAACAACGCGGGCACCACGCGCGATAACCTGATCATGCGTATGTCGGAAGACGACTTCGACTTCATCCAGCGCACCAATCTGAAAAGCGCGTGGCTGTGCTCCAAAGCCGTCGTCCGCCCGATGATGAAAAAGCGTTTCGGGCGCATCGTGAATATGTCCAGCGCCAGCGGCCTCATGGGGCAGGCCGGGCAGACCAACTACAGCGCCAGCAAAGCTGGCATGATCGGGCTGACCAAAGCGCTCGCGCGTGAAGTCGCTTCGCGCGGGGTCACGGTGAACGCAGTCGCGCCGGGTTTCATCCAGACGGCGCTCGTCGAAAAAATGCCGCAGGATATTCTGGCGGAATTGTTGAAGTTCATCCCGGTGGGGCGCGTCGGCACAGTGGACGATATCGCGCATGTAGTCGCCTTCCTGGTGGCCCCGGAAGCCA
>CAZMNL010000279.1:0-1179 GCA_964567525.1 uncultured Anaerolineaceae bacterium | reverse complement strand
ATGAGTTAAGCGATAAGCTGAAAGCCAGCCGCCAACAGATCGGCGTAAAACCCGCCGCACGCGCGCAAACCCGCGCAAAAGAAATGAGGTAAAGGCATGGTCACTCCGCGACATCCCAACGACACGGTTACAATTGCGCCTGGCGTGCTGCTGACGGTGGTACGCATAGCGACGCTGGACGTTCCGGGCGTGGTGCGTATGGGCAGCACACCCGGCGGCGTGGATCGCCTGCTGCGGCGCGTACCAGCAGCCAATGGCGTGCAGATCGCCATTGACGGCAGCACCGTCACCGCGCACCTGTACGTGGTAGCTGACGCGACCGTCAACCTGCGCGAGATGAGTACCGCGATTCAAAAATCCGTGTCGCGCTCGATCAGCGAACTGCTGGGAATGACTGTCCAGTCGGTGAATGTCCACATCGAGGATGTGGCCTTCCCGCACGTTCAAGAAAGTTAGCAGCCACACCGATGACGGCAATGATCGATCCGCGACACCAGGCGCGCACGCTGGCGCTTCAGTCACTTTACGAACTCGACGCCACCGATCACGCGGTGGGCGTAGTGTTAACCGAACGACTGGCATCCGGCGACCTGCTCGATCAGACGCGCACATTGGCTGCCCAACTTGTGCGCGGCGTGCTGGCGAACCGCGCCCAGTTGGATACCCTGATCCGGCAGTATGCCCCCGAATGGCCGCTTGACCAGATCGCCACGATTGACCGGAACATCCTGCGTATTGCGATCTATGAACTGGGCGCAGCCAACCAGACACCGGTCAAGGTCATCATCAACGAGGCGATTGAGCTGGCGAAAACCTTCGGCACCGACAGTACGCCGCGCTTCATTAACGGCGTACTCGGCACCTTAGCGGCCCGCGAATCCCGACTGACATTTGCCACGGCAAGCGGCGATGATGGAACCAACCAGGCATGAGCGAACTGAAAAACAGGTCCCCGCAGCCATATAACGCCTGGACGCCCTCCCAGGACGAAACGCCCGATCCGGGCACGATGACTCTGCTGGAACACCTGAACGAACTGCGTAAACGCCTGACACGCTCGATGCTGGCGCTGGTACTTGGCGTGATCGCCGCCGCGTTTTTCACGGATGAACTGCTTAAATACCTGATCAAACCTTACGGCACCGAACTCCAGGTGCTCGGCCCGACCGAAAGCGTGGT
>CAZMNL010000278.1:509-4698 GCA_964567525.1 uncultured Anaerolineaceae bacterium | reverse complement strand
CTATTTTTCCCATGTAATGCGAGTCTCCCTGATAGCGGGAAAATCCAAAGGTATCATTTTTGCTTGTTGAAGTGCCTGAGTAACGATAGCATCGAGGTCTGCAGAAGCCAGCGAACTGTCCTGCTTGAGCACCTGGTTGCCAATCAGGGTTATGCTATTCCATGAAGGCATGGGCAAGGCTCGCAGTTCTGTGGCGTTGACCTGAGTGTTGCCGTTGGAAATGCGGAAATACCGGTCGATCAGGCCGCTGTTCAACAATGCCGATAGCCCTACGGTTTCCGCATCGGCAAGCTGCCCTTGCCGCCGGTAGATGTAATTCAAGTGATTTTCCAGCCCTACCTGCTGGTAACCGTAATTGGAGGCAAGGAACGGTGCGGCGATCAAACGCCGGGGTTCTTCTTTGGAACTGAAGCGCCGCAGCAGCACGTAATTGGCGGCAGGAACTAGTTGATCCGATGCTTTTCCGTTTACCAGAAATCCCTGAAGTTTCGTGCGTTTTCCATTGCTAATCGGCCATTGGACATGTTGCGGCTGCACGTTCTGCATCCATAATAACGGTACAGCCCGCTTCAAACAAACATCTTGCTCTGTTGCCAACGAGTCGCGGGCGCGGAAGGGGACAATCGGGCCGGTAGAGATTTCCAGTCCGAATTTGCCCAGTGAACCCTGCCATCTGTCGATTATATCTATAATGCGTTCGTCGAGTTCGCTGGTGGGCAGACGAAAAACTATATTCCGACCCCGTTGCCCTATGAAGTGATCCATTGAGACGGTATTGCCCGATTGTTCTGCAGCCAGGTCCGACAAATTACGTGATACTGAAATGGCAAGGCTTTGTGGTTGTTCATCATCGGTTCTGCGCTGAAACGAGACAATCACGTTTTCTTGCAGCACATCATCCGTTTTGAACGCATCTTGCCGTGACTCAAACAGATGCACGTCGGTTGGAACGGTGTGTTTCAGGAAGTCTTTTCGGAATGCGCCGAAATACGCCCCAGAGCAGAAACTGCGTGGGACGATGAAGCAAGCCTGACCACCTGGAGACAGCAGCCGCGCTGACAGGCCCATGAACAATGTATAGATGTTAGTATTGCCTGGCAAGCGACCTTTCGTTGCCCTGGCGCGAGGATCGTCTTTGTGCAGCTTGAAGTACGGAGGATTCGCGATGATAAACTGGTAAGCATGATGCAATCGTGGACCGTGATCTATTGGCAGAAGCGCGGGCCAGAACGTGTCAATTCCATCCAGCACGAAATCAGCTTCGATCAGGCGAACATGTAATTTGATATCATGCACCTGGGCCAGGTCAATCGCGTTCTGAAGCGTTTCTCGTGCAACATGAACCAGTTTCGTGTCAACTTCATACCCATCCACCCAGATTTCGCGCGGTTCGCGGCGAGCGATCAAGTTCTCGATCACCGCGCAAATCAGCGTGCCGGAACCAATGGCCGGATCAAGGATACGGCTTCCATTTGGAATTGATCCCAATCGGTTTGCCATGAAGCGGGCGAGCGGGGGCGGCGTCAGATATTGTCCGTGCTGCTTGCGGTACTCGTTGCTCCGCTGAGCAAGAACCGATTGACCGACCTGAAAACAATCCTCTACGATGTGGTAGCGGGCGTGTACTTCCATTGGCATCTCTGCGACTGACGATCACACGGTTGTTCTAATGATACCGTATTGTGACGCAGACTGCCCGCAAACCCAGACCCCACGAGGGGCGCTCACCGTTCTGACTACATGATCCAATGGGCCAGCGTAACCAGCAGACTTACCAGCACACCGAGCACGGTTGCGATCAACACGGCCATGACATCCCGGCTCAGGCTGCGGTACACCGCCTCAACCGGGGGCGAAACGCTGTTAGTCTGCGTCAGGTCGCGTTGTCGGTGGGACTGTTTCACGATTTTGCGCTCCACGAACCATAGCGCCTCAGCGCGCGAGATCATACGCACCGAACAGCCGCGCATAGACGCCGCTCACTGACAACAACTCCGCGTGTGTGCCGCGCTCGACGATGCGGCCCTCGTCCAGTACAAGGATTTCGTCGGCATGAATCACCGTCGAGAGCCGCTGCGCGATGACCAGCGTCGTCCGGCCCTGCATCAGGAGGTGAATAGCGGCCTGAATATCACGCTCGTTCTCCGTGTCCAGGTTCGAGGTGGCCTCATCCAGCACCAGGATCGGCGCGTCTTTGAGCAGCGCTCGCGCGATGGCGAGTCGCTGGCGCTGCCCACCGGACAGCTTGACGCCCATCTCGCCCAACTGCGTATCGTAACCGTCCGGCAGCACGGCGATGAAGTCGTGCAAATTCGCCAATTGTGCCGCGCGCTGGATTTGCGCGTCGTCGGCGTCGGGATCGCCCAGCCGCAGATTGTCGCGGATGGACATGTTGAAGATCGTGGTGCGCTGCGACACGACCGCGATCCGTCCCCGCAGGTCTTCCTGCGGAAAATCGCGCACATCGATCCCGCCCAGCCGCACCTGACCCCGGTCCACATCCCAGAAGCGCAGCAGCAGGTTGACCACCGTCGATTTGCCGGAACCGCTGGGACCGACCAGCGCCACGGTGCGCCCGGCGGGTACGTCGAAGCTCAGGCCCGCGTGAACCCACCGCGCGGCGGGCTGCTGCCCGTTCGCGTGCTCGTTCGCGTGCCCGTTGCGGCGGCTGGATGCGGCGTCGGCGGCATAGCGGAAGAACACGTCGTCGAAGTGGATCGACGGCTCGACCGGGCCGGGCGGCGGCTGTGCGACGCGGTCTCGCACCGCTGGTGGACGGTCCATCAGCGCAAACAGGCGGCCCGCGCTGGCGAGACTCTGGTTATAGGCGTGGATCACACTGCTGGCCGCCAGCACCGGGCCAAACGTCATCGTCGCCAGCGCCAGAATCGACGGCAGGTCGGTCAGCGCCAGTCGATCCCGCTCGACCAGCCACAACCCCACGCCCAACACGCTCAGGATGCCGACGGCAGTCAACGCATCGGTCGCGGCGTTTTGCAGCCCGCTCACATGCACCAGCCGCGCCTTGACGTTCACCAGCCGCTCGCCCTCGCGCGCGATCTCCTGGCGGCGCTGCGCTCCGTACCCGAACGCGACGATCTCGCGTATCCCCTGGATGCTGTCGGTCAGGTGCGCGCTGACGCTCGCCGCTGCTTCACGTACCTGCACGGCGATCACTGCACTGATGCGGTTGGCGCTCCAGGGGACCAGCAGCCCCACCGCGATCAAGAATGGCAGCAGCGTCACGGCCAGCAGCCCATCGAAGACCACCGCCAGCCCGGTCAGCGCCAGCACCGGGACCAGCACCGCGACCACCGCCGGGGCGATGGTGTGTGCGTAAAACACCTCGATGCGGTCGATGTCGGCCATCGCGCGGCTGATCACGTCGCCACTGCGTGTATCAGCCAGCGCCGCCGGGGCCAGCGGCTCGATGCGCACGTAAAACAGGTGGCGCAGGTGCGTCAGCAGCCGGAAAGCCACGTAATGTCCCGTGAACTGCTCCAGGTAGCGAAACACGCCCTTGATCATGCCCAGCCCGGCCAGCGCCGCGACCAGCGGCACGAGGGCGACGCCGTCCGGATCGGCGATCACCTGGCCTATGCCCCATGCGCCCAGCGTAAGCAACACGATGCCGCTGGCCTGTTCCAGCGTGCGCAGCATGATCGAGAACAGCATCACGCCCCACAATGACCGGATCAGCCCCAACAGGCGGAACAACGTCTGGCGGTGAGTCATGCGTGCACCTCGGCGTTATCTTCGGCGGGAGCGATCTGCGCGGAAACGAGCTGCGCGTATACGCCCTGCTGCCGCAGTAGATCGTCGTGTGTCCCGGCTTCGACGACGCGGCCCGCGTCGATCACCAGGATGCGGTCGGCGTGGCGTACCGTGTTCAGGCGATGCGCGATCACCAGCACGGTTTTGTGCGCGGTCAGGCAGTTCAGCGCCGCTTGGATCGCAGATTCGTTTTCGGCATCAACGTGCGAAGTCGCCTCGTCCAGCAGGATGATCGGCGCGTCTTTCAGCATGGCGCGCGCGATGGCGATCCGCTGCGCCTGCCCGCCGCTGAGGGCCAGGCCGCGCTCGCCGACCTGCGTTTCGTAGCCGTCCGGCAGCGACGCGATGAAGTCGTGGATCTGCGCGGCGCGGGCGGCGGCTTCTAGCTCGGCCAGGGTCGCGTCCGGTTTGGCGA
>CAZMNL010000278.1:0-499 GCA_964567525.1 uncultured Anaerolineaceae bacterium | reverse complement strand
GAGGCGCAGGTTCTGCGCCAGCGTGCCGTAAAACAGATACGTGTCCTGCGACACCAGCGCCAACTGCGCGTGCAGCCAGTCCAGCGCGAGGTCGGGCAGGGGGTAGTCGCCCAGTGTAATCGTCCCGGTCTGCGGGTCGAAAAAGCGGAACAGCAGGTGAAACAGCGTACTCTTACCGGCTCCACTCGGCCCGACCAGCGCCACCGTCTCGCCCGGCTGTACCTCGAACGTGATGCCGTCCAGCGCGGGCCGCGCGCCGCCGTCATAGGCAAAGTGGACCCCCTCAAAGCGCAGGTGCGGCTTGCAGGCAGCGGGTGTGATCGCATTTTCTTTCTCGGCAACTGGCGGCTCCATGGCCAGCACGTCAAACACGTGCTGCGCCGCCGCGACACCGGCGGCCCCGGCGTGATATGCTGCGCCCAGCAGCCGCAGCGGACGCCCTAACTCCACACTGAGCAGCGCTAGCGCCACCGCTTCTCCGAACGTAATCGCGCCAGCA
>CAZMNL010000277.1:0-4701 GCA_964567525.1 uncultured Anaerolineaceae bacterium | reverse complement strand
CGAACAAGGGTAAGTACATGCAAGTTTCGGAAGAAGGCGCGGTATCGTCGCTGTTCTTCCAGGGCGCGGCGGTTTCCATTCGCGCCCAGGGCAGCAAGTCTCGCGGCATCTTCGAAGTCTATGTCGATGGGCGGCTGGTGCGCACGGTCGATATGTCCGAAAACAGTGGCAAAGACTTTGCGATTGTGGCGGGCGGGCTGAATCCGGACTTCCCGCACGTGCTGCAAATCCGCCACCTGAACGCGAACCCCGCCAAGCCGCGCGATACGCGCATTGACGGCTACTTTGTGCATTACGCCCCGGTCGCGGACCTGATCGCGCTCGGCGTGCCCAGCATGATGTACGAAGAAGCCGAAACCTACGACGCCAAGGGCAAGAACCCGCTGTCCTCGATGTTCCTCTACGAAGGGGACTGGAAGTTCGTCAAGAACACCAAGTCTAACGGACCATCGGGCGATCACTGGGCGGAAACCAAAGACAAGACCGCACGCGCGTATTTCTACTTCCGGGGGGCGGATACCTTCACGCTCTACGCGACGGGTAAAACGTCCTACGGCGCGATGGAAATCTATGTCGATGGCGAATACCAGGGGGTGTTCACGCAGATGAACGCCACCACCTACCAGCAGCCGTTCACGCTGTCCGGCTTCGACCGCGACTCGACACACGTGATCGAGATGCGCATTCACGATGCCAAGGGCTACAAGTCCAAGATCTCGCTCGACGCGATCCTGCTGCACGGGCGACCGGTGCTCGGCCCCGGCATCTACGAGGATAACGGCATGGTGGACCTGGGCGGCGGCTATGAAGGGCGCGCGATCCAGTTCTCCGGCGCGTGGACCGAAGTGGCTGATCCGGCGGCGCGCGGCGGTGAATACCACGTCTCCACCAAAGAAAAGTGGAATATCAAATACGAAACCGAGCCGGTGATCCAGGCATCCTTTGAGGTCACGGGCGCGACGGCGGTCACGCTGTACCGCCACATGTACAAAAAATACGGCACGGCGGACGTGTACGTTAACGGCGTCTATCACTCAGCCTTTGACAGCTACGTCAAGAACCCCAAGAACGGTGCCCACCAGAAACCGCACACCATCGCGGGCCTGGACCCGGCCTTCAACCACGTGATCAGCATCGTGCCGCAGCCGAGAGGTAAGAAGCTGGACAACGTCAGTCCGATCTCGCTGGATTACATCGAAGTGCGCGCGGACGCCGACACGGACCTGAGCTACCTCAGGAACGGGCGTTACGAGAACAGCCACGTCAAGGCGAACGCCGACGGCGCGATTGTTTATGCGGGCGGCGGCTGGATCGGCAACCCGGTCACCAGCGGTGTCGCCTCGACACAGACAGCCGGCGACAAGGCCATTGTGACCTTCTACGGCAACGCCTTCACGACCTACTTCAACCAGGACAGCAAAGAAGGCCGCATTCGTGTGTACATTGACGGGCAATTGATGAACGAGTTCAAGATCAAAGGCTCGACGCTCGATGTGCCATACACGATCACCGGCCTGGAAGAACGTATCCACGTCGCCGAGATCGTACTCTACAAGGGCAGCCGGATGCACATCAATGCGTTTGCCGCGCATACCGTGCGGCCCGCTGAAGGTCCGACGGTCTTCAACATGCTGCCGACCGATAACCGCGTGCTGCAAACCGGCGATTGGTACAGCAGCGGGATGCTCGAAACCACCGAACAAAACAGCGCGGTCTTCCTGTACGTCAAGGGCGGTAACGTGCTGGTCATCACGCACAAGTCGAAACACAAGAAAGCCGGTGATATCAAAGTTTATGTCGATGGCGTTTTGCACTCGACCATCGACACCAAAGACATCAAGAAGAGCGCTACGGCGCAAACGCAATATCTCGTTGCGGGCCTGGGCGATCCGTCAGTCGGGCACTGGGTCGAGATTCGCAACGTCAAAAAGGGCAAAGAATTGGGGCTGGCGCAGATCGAACTGACCGACATCGCCACCCAGATGTCCCCTGGCGCACTGCCTATCGGCGTGGGCGAGATCGTCGAGGCGGAAGACTCAAACCGCTTGCTGCTGGCGAGCGAATGGCAGCAGCGCCCCGGCAAGGCCGACTCGAAATACAGCAGCGGCTACTACTTGCAGTCGAAGGGTAAGTACGTTCATATGTACATCCCGGTCCAGGGTGTTGAATACATCACCATCCACCGTCCGCTGGGCGGCTTCCAGGATGTCGAGGTCTACGTGGACGGGCAGTACTGGGGTCTGATGTATAACAAGGGCACTTCGAAATACGGTACGGCGTCCTTCACGGTTGGCCCGATCCCCAACTGGGAAGAAGGAACCCACGTGATCGACCTGCGCAATGTCAAGAAGGGCCAGAAGATCGCGGTAGACGCGGTAGAGGGCCAGGGCATGGCCCCGCTGGACCTGGGCTACTACGAAAACGATCACCCGGCCTTTGTGGGCGGCTTCGATGACCGCACGGGAACCGTTTACACCAGCGCCTATACGGGCAACTGGGAACGGGTCACTAACGGCAATGCGTCGGGCGGCAGCTACCATGAAGCCCAAAAGAAACGGGATCGTATGAATATCGCCTTCTACGGCAATAAACTGACGGTTTACTACCATATGTGGAAGAAGGCCAAGTACTTCACCTTCTATGTGGATGGCGTGGCGTACACGGCCAATACCAAGAGCAAATCCGACCAGTGGATGCAGTCCTACACGATCCTGCTGCCGAATGACGGCCCGCACTCGTTGGAGATTTTCAACGAAAACGGCAAAAACCACTTCGACGCGCTCGAAATTGAGTATGTCGAACCAGCCTATAACGGCACGTACCAGACCAACGACGCCTACTATGCGGCGCGTAACGGGAACTGGCGCACGACTTCCAATGCGTCCAACTCCGGCGGTTCGTATCAGTGGACCAGCGACAAGTATGACAACATGTTCTTCAAGTTCTATGGGTCGAGCGTCACCGCGTACATGAACGTGTCGTCGCAGTGGGGCCAGGTGGACGTATACCTGGACGGGGTGCTGGTAGATACCTTCGACCAACACGCCTACGATCCCACCGCGCAAGCGCTGTTCCCGTACACGCTCTCCGGCCTGTCGAAGTCGGCGCATGTGCTCGAACTGCGCTTCATGGGCAAGAAAGCCAAAGGCAAGAAGCAGGTCAACGTTGATGCCTTCGGTGTCAGCGACGCGAAACCGCCGCTGCCCGGCGACAGCACGCAGCCCAGCTTCCCAGAGGATGAATACATCGCCGCTTCGGGCTGTTTCGAGGAACTCGACCAGGTGTGGTACTACGACGGTCCATCCAGCTATTCGTGGTTCACGTTTAACAATAGCCTCGCCTCAAGCGGGCAGTACCGCCAGGCACAGGGCACGTTGGGCGACGATATCTACGCCGAGGTCGAATTCCAGGCGACCGGGTTCTCGCTGATGTACCACAAGTCACCCTCCGGTGGCTATGCCGACATCGAACTGAACGGCGAGATCATCGACCGCATCGATATGTACAGCAGCAGCCCGGCCTGGAAGTCGAGCGCGGTGTACACCTACTCCGGCGATCTGCTGGATGATACCGACGTGCATACGCTACGCGTATACTTCACAGGCGAGGCGAACCCCGCAGCCACCGGTACGAACATCTTCATCGACCGGCTGGACCTGCCCAACTATCCCGCCTGTCCGTAATTCCAACGGTTTTTCACGTGCGGCGTGACACGCCGCATGGCTGCATACGTTCCACTACCGAGTTCCGCCGGGTCTATGTACCCGGCGGACTCTGTTTTGTGAGGCGGGATTTGCTCGCGGCTTCAGAGCGTGTACGGCAAGTTGCTTTTTGGCCCTCATCCCCGGCCCTTCTCCCTCAGGGAAAAGGGAGAAAACCCTGGCTGCCCCTCGCCCTGAGATACCGTGTTGATTGTCAAGGGGCCAGGCGGGTGAGGCTCAGAGCGTCGATGTCAGGTTTTGCACGCACCCCCTGCGGCTCGCTGAAAAGTAGTCATCACATTCCCAGGCAGGCAGCACACATAACGGCGGCCCATGACGCAGGCCGCCGTTGGTGAGTTCGCGTATTGCGGGTAACGTGCGTCTAGAACCCGGCGAGTTCGCTCAGGTCGGCGTAACCGCGCGCCAGTCCCGCGACCATTTGCAGCAAGCCCAGGCGGTTTTCGCGCACAGCTTGATTCTCCGCGTTGACCAGCACATCATCGAAGAAATGTTGGATCAGCGGCACCAGCGGCTTAAACGCTGACAGGAACGCGGCTGCGTTGCTCGTTTCGTTGAGGGTCGCAGCAGCGGCCATCGTCGCGTTGTGCAGCGCGCGCTCGGATTCAGCTTCGAACCACGCCGGGTCAACCGAGTAAATCTGGTCTTCGCCGCGCGTGATGCGCACGCAGCGCGCGTAGTTGTCCAGGATCACGGACCAGTCCTCGCGCGCCACCCAATCGGCCAGTTCGCGCACGCCCTGCTGTGCGCGGGCGGGATTCGCGCCTTGCTCCGCCAGCACCGCCCTGATCACGTCATGGGGCCAGTTCTGCTCGTGCAGCAGCACCTCAAAGCGCCCGATGATGAAGTCCAGCACTTCTTCGCGCACCGCATCCGGGACTTCGAGCGGCTGCGCGGTAGCAACATGCGCAATTGCTTCGCCGAGGTCCAGATCAAGCTTGTGTTCCAGCGCGATCTGCACCACACCGAGCGCCGCACGGCG
>CAZMNL010000276.1:645-4709 GCA_964567525.1 uncultured Anaerolineaceae bacterium | reverse complement strand
TCCTGGATCGACCATACCAGGTTCTCGCCGTCCGTGTCCACGCTGACCACGACCGTCCCGCCGAAGGGTGAGAAGCGGATCGCGTTTTCGACGATCTTACGGATCGCCGTGATCAGGTGATCGACTATGCCACGCACGCGCGGCAGCGGCGCTTTGATGTCGGCCACCAGTTGAATCTGCTTGCGGTAGAGCGCCTCGTGCAGTTCGCTGCTGACGATTTGCAGCACCTCGCGCGGGTCGATCTCCTCGATTCCCTCGGCGTCTTCGCTATCCAACCGGGCCATCAGGATCATCGAATCGACCAGCGCCGCGATGCTGTTGACCTGTTCCTGGATCACGCTGCGATTCTTGCTGCGGCGCTCGGCGCTGGGGGCCAGTTCCATCAGGTAGGCGTTGGTGTTGATCACCGACAGCGGCGTGCGGAACTCGTGGGCGACCCCTTGCACGAAGTCCGACAGCAGATTGAGCCGTTCCTGCTTGAGCGCGTATTCAAAACGCGCCTTTTCGGTGCGCTTGCGCTCGGTGATATCCTCGATCACGCCCACGTAGTTACGCGGTGAACCGTCGAGATTGCGCGATACCGAGATGCTGACACATGCCAGCCGGTATTCGCCGGACCGCGTTGGCAGATACTTTTCGATCATATAACTGTCGCGCTCGCCCGCGTTGAGCGATTGCAGCAGCGGCATCTCGCGCACCAGGTCTTCGGGCACGGTCAGGTCGCGGAAGCTCATCTGGCGCAGGTCCTCGTGCGTATACCCGACCATCTTACAAAACGCCGGATTCGCCTGGATGATGTGCCCGCCGTTGTCCGACCAGACGATGCCGGAATGCGAAAGCTCGAAGATCAGGCGGAAGCGCTCCTCACTCTCGCGCAGCGCGGCCTGCGTGCGCTTGAGTTCGGTAATATCGCGGCCCAGCCCGGCAATGCCGGACACCGTGCCATCCGGTTCGATGATGGGCGAGAGCGCGGTCTGAAAATAAAACGCTTCGTGGTCCGTCTCAAACACCCACTCATACGCCACATGCTCGCCCCGGAGCGCGCGCTCGTTCGCCGCGATATGCACGGCGGCGGCTTCCGGCCCCATAATCTCAGCGGGAGTCTTGCCGATAAAATCCGCCGCGCTCATGCCAAAGTTCGCCATCCACTGGCCGTAAACGCCCGTGTGACGCTGGTCAGCGTCTAACACGAACATTACGTCGTTGACCGAGTCGACCAGGGCGCGCAGACCCCCGTCCGGCGCGGTGGTCGTCTGGGCAACAGACTTCACTTCAGCAAACTGGCCCGCATCACAACATGCGAGCAGGTCCGCGACCACATCGTTTACA
Organism: uncultured Anaerolineaceae bacterium; assembly: GCA_964567525.1. GTDB lineage: Bacteria > Chloroflexota > Anaerolineae > Aggregatilineales > Aggregatilineaceae > CAYRNY01. Next base: position 3,380 of record CAZMNL010000276.1, on the reverse strand, counting down.
GAACACTGACGCTGCTCTGCGATCCGATATAGCCGGTCAGTTACATCTTCATTCAGAGATATAGCCGCCATCGTTTTACCCCGTTAAACCATTTCATCCGGGCTGAAACGCGCAGCGGCGTGCCACCCGGACATGCTCAACTCTATCAACACTGATTGTAGTACAATCATTACTGAAAATCCATTTAAAAATAATAAAATTAGAATTGGATTTTTCTAACGAATTATTCAGGCAGAGATCGCAGGGGAAAAAAGCCCGGCACAGGCACGCACCGGGCGGGAAATGGGGGATCCGGCTGCTGGTGCAGCCCGAACGCTGTGTCTACGACGCTGTGTCTACGACGCTGTGTCTACGACGCTGTGTCGAGTAACGCCCCCATCAGGCTCAGGATCGCGTAATTGCCGATATAGGTCACGAACGCCTGGATGATGCCGCCCAGGAAGATCGCGCCGCAGCCCGACCACGCCCCGAAGTTGTACACCTCTCCGATCAGCCTGGAGAGCAAATACGTGACATACAGCGCGCCAACGGTCGATCCCAGGCCGATCACGATCAGCATCGCTTCAATGTCGCCCATGAAGCCCAGCAGCATCAGCACCCCGGCCATGATGATCGTCACAAAGGTCTGGAACGGCACATACCGCCGGAAGAGATACACCAGCGTGCCGTCACCACCGAGTACCGTCGTCGCGGCCACGTGAATAAACACGCCCTGCATCCCCAGCGCGATCACCTGGTACAGCCCGGAGAAAAACGCCGAAATCAGCAGCCCGATCAGGCTCGCGCCGATCAGCACGTCCAGATTGTCGGAGGTCGAGCCGACCATCATGTCAGAGAATAAGTCCTGAATCATCGCCAGGGCAAAGATGAAAATGGCGATCATGCTCATCGTGGCGGCCAGCCAGTACACGCCGAAATCCTTGAACACGTTTTCCCAGGTAGCGGTATGCGCGCCCGCGCCGTGTTCCTGCTGGCGCTTGAGCTTCTGCTTGCCGCCCGCCTGCGCGATCAGGTCGGCGCGGCGATCCGGGTGCGTGAGGACCGGGACGGCCTGCGCGACCGACATGCCGGTCGTGTTCATGATCAGGTTGATCACAAACGTCTCGTTTTGCAGGGACGGGTCCACACTCAGCGCTTTGCCCAGGTTCTCGATGGCGCGCGCGCGGTCGCCGCCGATGTGAAAGTCGGTCGCGGAACTCAGGTAGCCGCGCGCCATGGCGCGGTCACGGTCGGTCACTGCGCCGCCCGGCCCCATCCCGTGTTCGCGGATATACTGGCCCGCTTTAAAGGCCAGTTCGCGCAGGTCGGGATCGGGATCGCTGTGGTAGACCGCCGCCAGCGGGCGCAGCGCCGCCGGGTTGCGGCTGCCGGCGAGCGCGCTGATCGCCACCCGCCGCACAGATGGATCGGGGTCTTGCAACTGGCGAATTGTCTCCTCGATCATGGGTGATTTTCTCGTCCTCCAATACCAACGTCCGATCATGGCACGGCAGCCGGGGGGGAATATATCCCCGGCTGGCAATCTGCGTTACAATCGGGCTAGGCGAAACATAGAGTCGGTCGTATCGTGCATGGTGCTGCACACGGTCCGGGGCGGATTGCTCACTCGTATCATACCGGTGAACAGGCACGCGCGCCGCCCCAATTTCCGGGATGCCGCACCGCACCCTAACGATACGCCAAAACACTTTTTTGGAAAAATCACCGCCGGTCCGGTGATTCGATGCAGAGGGGAGTAAATCGCAGTGGTTGTTGTTGTCACGGATAGCTGCGCGGCAGTGCCGCCCGCCTTGATTGAGGCCCTGGGGATTCAGGTCGTGCCGTACCACGTGCATACCACAACGGGCACCCTACGCGACGGCGTGGATATCTCCGCCGGCGAGTTCTACACCTGGGTCAGAACCGCCAACGAATGGCCCACGACCGCCAACCCCAGCGCGGGTGAATACCTGGAAACCTACCGCAAAGCCGGAGCGCAGGACGGGGTCGTCGTGGTATGCATGACCGGCACGGGCAGCGGTGGGTATCAATCGGCAGTGCTGGCGAAACGACTCGCCGAACAGGAATTCCCCGAAATGACGTTCGAGGTAATCGACACGCAAACCGTCGCGCTGGCGCACGGCTGGGCCGTGATCCAGGCCGCGCGCGCCGCCCAGAAAGGGGCCAGCGTGACCGAGGTCGCCGCGATTGCGCGCCGCACCGCGTCCGAGTCGTTCGTCGCCTTCACCAACGACACGCTCGAATACTTGCAGCGCGGCGGGCGCATTGGCCGCGTCACCGGCATGATCGGCGGCGTGCTGAGCATCAAGCCGATCATCGGGATGCGTAAGGGGATGCCCGCACCGCTGAGCGTGGCGCGCACACGCAGCGCCGCCTACAAGCGCATTGTCTCGCTGGCGGTAAACGAGATACCGGCGGGCAGCACCGTCCGCGCGGCGCTGATGCACGTGGACGCGCCCGACGAGGTGGAGAAGTTCCGCCCGCTGGTCGAGGCGCAGTATTCGGTGATCGAGTGGATCAAGGCGCAGCTCAACCCGGCGCTGGGCGTCCACAGCGGCCCCGGCACGGTCGGCATCGCGTTGATCCCGGACTCGCCCGCGTCGTGAGGGGGCGGTTAGCGGTCATTTGAAAACCTCACCCCCCTGATCCCGCGTATGCTTATGCTCTTTAACTTTTTAATCCGGTAACGACCATGTGCGCCAAACGGCCTCACCCCCTAAATCCCCCTCTCCATC
>CAZMNL010000276.1:0-635 GCA_964567525.1 uncultured Anaerolineaceae bacterium | reverse complement strand
AATCGGCGTTCAGTCGCTAAACTTAATGCGTATGCCCTAAATCCCCCTCTCCATCCGAGACGTTTCGCTTCGCTGATCGCTCAGCAAAACTATGGAGAGGGGGACTTTCCGGCGATCATCGCCCCCTCTCCAGAGTGTGGAGAGGGGGCCGGGGGGTGAGGCTTCCTCTGTGCCTCTGAGGTGATCATTTTTGCCCAAAACCTGACATACGCCCCCCTTCCTCCCGCGTTTAACCCTGGATCGCGTTTCGTGTTAAGATCGGGATAGCGCTTTTCGCACGGAAAACGCGCCGGACACTTGCGCACTCACACCCGGACACAATCATGAACCGCTTTAGACGCAATCCCAAGAAAAACAACCGGGACGATCTCGAACCGCTGGATATCAACTGGTTCAACGTAATGCTGTTGGTGGTGATCCTGCTGTTCGCGGCGGCGCTGGTCTATGTGCTGGTGCTGCAACCGCTGCTATTCGATGGCGAGCCGGAGTTCGAGATCGTGCCCTACGGTGGCGGCGATCCGACCGCAACCGCCACCCCGCCGCCCAGCTTCACGCCCGCCCCGACGCTCTCGCCCGCCCCAACCGTGATCGTACCCTCCGCGACGCCCGCCCCGGTCCTGCCGGTCACGGCCTCC
>CAZMNL010000275.1:0-4712 GCA_964567525.1 uncultured Anaerolineaceae bacterium | reverse complement strand
TGCACACGCACCTGGCCGCACTGCGGGACCTGGGGGCCGATGTGCGCATTACCGGCAGCGTGATCGACTTCCAGATCGCGCCCTGGGACCGGCGCGAGATTCTGCTGCTGCAAACCAGCGTCACCGCCACGATGCTTGTCAGTATGCTGGCCGCGCGCATCGGGCAGGAAACCGTGATCCATAACGCCGCATCCGAACCACACGTACAAGAACTGCTGCACCTGCTGCGCGCAATGGGCGCACAGATCGACGGCATCGGTTCGAATGTATTGCGCATCCGAGGAAGCCATGATCTGAGCGGGGCACAAACGACGCTGGCCCCCGACCACATCGAGATCGCCAGCATCGCGGCAATGAGCGCAATCACACACGGCACACTCACGATTGAGGGTGTGTTGCCTGCTCACCTGCACCTGATCGCCCGCGTATTCAAGCGGTTGGGTATCAACCTGTTCTTCAACGAAACAACGTTGTTTGTTCCCACACACGACGCGCTGCATACCACGCAGCGCGAAGAAGAGCTGGATGTACCAGTCGAAACCGCACCCTGGCCCGGTTTCCCCTCCGACCTGGTCGCCATGGCGACCGTCATCGCCACACAATCACGCGGTACGACACTGATCCATGAAAAGCTGTTCGCCAACCGCCTGCTGTTTGTGGATAAACTCGTGGCGATGGGCGCGCAGATCGTATTGTGCGACCCCCATCGCGCGCTGGTCGTCGGCCCCACACGCCTGTACGAATCCTACCTGGATACGCCCGACGTGCGTACCGGGCTGGCGCTGCTGGGCGCGGCGCTGTGTACCGATGGCAGCGTTACTATCGACAACGCGCACCTGATCGACCGTACCTTCGAAAACGTGATCGCCAAACTGGTCAGCCTGGGGGCACAAATCGAGGTGGTACATCCGTGAGCGAACCGATCGTTATCGTACAAACCATTGACGGCTTGCAGGCCGGAACCTGTGTCATCGGCGCAGGCGAGCCGGTGCTGGCGCTGCACGGTTGGGGCGGCAGCATCCGTAGTTTTTGGCCGGTCGCCGAAATACTCGCGCCCCTCGGCTATCAGGTTCACCTGCTGGACCTGCCGGGATTCGGACAGAGCGTCATCCCGCCGCAAACCTGGGGAATCGCGGAATACATGCGGTTTGTGCTGGCATACCTGGATACATACCACCTGCCGCAGGCCAACATCATCGGGCATTCGTTCGGCGGACGCATCAGCCTGATGCTGGCGGCTGAGCATCCCAGCCGGGTTAAGCGTATGGTGCTGGCGGATTCTGCCGGGCTGCGTACCCGGCCCACTACGCGGCAGATCATCCGCACGCTGTTGGCGCGGTCACTGCGCCGCACACTGGACCTGATCGGCATGCAAAACCTGCGCAACCGGATACAGGCACGCTACAATCAACGCTTTGCTTCCGAAGATTATCTGAATGCCGGGCCGCTGCGCAAAACATTTTTGCGCGTCATTGACCAGGACCTCGCTGTTTATGCCGCGCGAGTTCAGGCCCCGACGGTGTTGATCTGGGGCGATCAGGATACCGACACCCCACTGTGGCAGGGCCGCAAACTCGAACGGCTGATCCCCGATGCCGGGCTGATCGTATTCGAGGGAGTGGGGCATTTTGCCTACCTGGAACGCCTGCATGACTTCGTTCGCATAACCGATCACTTCTTCAAGAACAGGAGCTAACGGCCCAATGGGACAGGTCCTCATTTTTCTGTGGCTCGGCGGCATCATCCTGCGCATCTGGCGGTTAGCGCGTTTTTTCCAGATCGAAGGTTACGACAGCCGGCGTTATCTGCACTGGCTGACCGCCAAACTGCAACGCGTGCTCATCTGGCCCGCATTTGTCTATGTGGGTGTGGCGCTCTCTGCCGCACTGGTCCTGAGTTTTCTTGGGCAGGATACCCCGGCGCTCTACCTGGTAATCTGGGGCACAGCCGCCGTGCTCAGCGCGCTGCCCGAACCGGCCAAAGAGATCAAACAAACCTTCAAGCTCACTCAACGCGCGACACGACTGCTGATCACCGCTTTTGCGCTCGCAACCATCACAGTGATTGGCACGGCTGTCACGCTGGACACAGCATTCAACACCAGCTACCGCACCGAATTCGCCCTGATCTCGCTGTTGGGACTTTTGTTTTATCACCTGGCGGTGCTGATCCTGCCGCTGGCGAACCTGGTGAATTTTCCCATCGAGTCGGGTTTTCGCCGCCTGTTTCGTGCGCGGGCCGGTCGCAAATTGAAAAAGGCCGGGCCAGTCGTGATCGGCATCACCGGCAGCTACGGCAAAACCAGCACCAAAGAATATCTTGCGCACATCCTCAGCGGGCGCTACAACGTGCTGGCAACACCCAAGAGTTACAATACGCTGATGGGCGTGTGCATGGCGATCAACAATGAACTGGATGCCAACGCACGCTACGACTATTTCATCGTCGAGATGGGCGCGTATATCGAAGGCGAAATCCGCGAAATTTGCAGGCTGACGCAGCCACAGATCAGCTTGGTGACGGCAGTTGGCCCACAGCATCTCGAACGCTTTGGCAGCCTGGAGGCGACCAGCCGCGCCAAGTATGAGATCATCGCGGCGCTGCTGCCGGATGGCGTGGGCGTGTTCAACTGGGATAATCACTATGTGCGCAGCATGTACGAGAAAGGCTATCCCGCAAACCATATCGCGGTATCGTGGGAAAATGCCGACCACGCTACCCAACTGCGCATTCTGGCACGCAACGTTAAACAGACGATCAGCGGGTTAGAATTCGACGTGATCGACACCCATACACAGGCAAAGGAACACTTCAGCACCGGGCTGATCGGTACGCACAACGTGACCAATATCCTGATGGCGACAGCGGTCGCGCAGCACCTGGGACTCACGCTGACCGAGATCGCGGTGCGCGTGGCGAGTCTGTCTCCGGCAGAGCATCGCTTGCAGCGTAAAACGCTGCCGGGCGGGATCACGGTGATCGACGATGCCTACAGCGCTAACCCGGTCGGGGCGCGTAATGTGCTTGATGTGCTGGCGCTATACCAGAATGGGCGGCGCGTGCTTATCACGCCCGGCATTGTCGAACTCGGCCCCTTACAGCAGCAGGAAAACGTCAAGCTGGGGCAACACGCCGCGCGGGTATGTACGGATATCGTACTCGTCGGCATCGAACAAACGCGCCCGATCCAACAGGGCGTGCAAGAAGCAGGATTCGATTCTGAGCACCTCTTTGTATTCGACACACGAGATGAAGCCATCGCCTGGTTCAACCGCGAATTACAAGAGGGCGACACCGTTCTGTTCCTGAACGATCTACCCGATACCTACCTCTAGAACAGGGATAAACACGCAGCAGCGAACCGAGAAGGACTGAACCAACATGAGCAGCACGACAACCAAAACGACCGTCGGCGTCATCTTCGGCAGCCGGACTGTCGAACACGATGTTTCGATTGTGACGGCGCAGCAAGTGATGCAGGCGCTCAACCCGTCGAAATACGAAGTCATCCCGATCTACATCACGCGCGAGGGTCGCTGGCTTACCGGGCCGGGACTGCGCGATCTGAAGAATTTCCAGACGGAAAACATCGCCGAGATGATGGGCATCAAAGATGTGATTATCTCGCCCAGCACCCAGCACCAGGGATTAATCGTCTCGCCAGTGAGCGGGTTATTCGGACGCAGCAAGGTTATCCGTCTTGATGTCGCCTTCCCTGTCATACACGGGACGCATGGCGAAGATGGCACGCTGCAAGGGTTGCTCGAACTGGCCGATATGCCGTATGTTGGCACAGGCGTGATGGCCTCGGCTGTCACGCGCGACAAAATCATGCTGAAAACCGTGCTGGCCCAACACGGTATCCAGGTGGTCAAACACGCAGCATTTAACCGCCAGGAATGGGTGAGCAGCCCGGATGCCATCCTCAGCCGTATCGAAGCCACGCTGGGATACCCGGTATTCGTGAAACCTGCGATGCTCGGTTCCAGCATCGGCGTAGCCCGCGCCACCAGCGCCGAAGAAGCCCGTAACTACATCAACATCGCGGCCAATTTCGACCGCCGTATCCTGATCGAAAGCGCGGTCAAAAACGCGGTTGAGATCAACTGTTCGGTGTTGGGCAATCATGACCTGCGCACATCGGTGCTGGAACAACCGGTCACGTGGCAGGAATTTCTGACCTATGAGGAAAAATATATGCGCAGCGAAGGCGCAGCGGGTATGAAAGGGGCGGAACGCCGCATCCCTGCGCCCATTGGCGACACACTGACACACAAAATCCAGACGATGGCCGCGCAAGCCTTCCGCGCTGTTGATGGACGCGGTATCGCGCGCGTGGACTTCCTGGTCCGTGAAGAAACCGGCGAAGTCTTTCTGAACGAAATTAACACCATGCCCGGTTCGCTGGCGTTCTATCTGTGGGAAGCCAGCGATCTGCGGCCTGCCGCGCTGGTGGACGAATTGATCCGGCTGGCACAGGAAGCGCACGCCGAAAAACGCAAGACAGTTTACAACTACAAAACCGGGCTGCTGGCGCACGCCGCCGCTAAGGGATTGAAAGGCTTCAAGAAATAATGCCGCCGGTCGCGCAGCTCAAAGCATCGCTGCATCCCCGTCTGGACCCACTGCTCAGCCTGCCGGAAGGCCTGACCGCGCGGTTGGCCCTGGCACGGCTGCCGGATGGCGTGTATCGTGCCGGGGTAGAGGTGCCC
>CAZMNL010000274.1:0-4741 GCA_964567525.1 uncultured Anaerolineaceae bacterium | reverse complement strand
CTCCTTCTTGTCGTAGAGCGAGTGACCGTAGATGGTCTTGGCGTACTGCGTGAACTGCTTGCGGGGCATCCGGTCGAAGTAAGCGGGGTCTTTGCGGTAGCGTTCCCAGAGGATGATGCGGGTGCGCTGTAAGGCTTCGTCGCGGGTGGCGTGGTCCAGGCCGCTGAAGGACGTGTTGGCCCAGTTGACCAGGTAACGTTCCATCTCGGCGAGGTGGGCTTCGAACTGCTGCATGAGCTGTTGAACGGTGGTAGAATTGTGCTGAGACATGGGAAGTTTGCCCTTTCCGTGTCTAAGAGCCGCTCCGGTGTTAGTAGCACCTGGGCGGCTCGCCTGTTAAATACACGGCAACGCGCCGTGTATTCACGGGGGACAGCGCAGAGGAAGGGGCCCGTCAAGGTCCCATGCGGTGGGGTGAGAAGCGGTTGTTAGCGGGATGCGCTGCGTGATCATGTGATGAAATAGAGCGGCGAACACAGCATGGAAAGGCAAGTGGTTCTCTGGTCCATTTCGCGCTTTTTGAAATGAATACCAGAGTACCGCTTGCCGGGCCTTGATGGGAAGGGGTCCCGCGCTGTAGGATTGCCGCGCAACGGCAGCGTTGCGGGAGAGTGTGGGGGAATAACGTCGGACGCCTGGGTAGGGGTCCCGGCGCAAGCCGGGGAGGGGTCCCAGGCGTCCAGTAATGGTACGGGATTAGTCGCTGTCGTCAATCTCGTGCAATGCGCGCACCTGTCGCAGTGCGGCACGCTGTAGCTGCGGGTCAAGCTGGTTGAAGATATTCAACAGTTCTAGCGCTTCCGGCGATGAGACATCACCTGTAATGATGTGTGCAAAGTCAGGAAAGAAGTACATAATCGGCTTCTCTAACGCCCCGGCAAGATAGGCCAGCGTCGTAGCGTCCGGCTCCATCTTGCCGGTTTCCATCTCGGAGATAGCCGGGCGGCTGCGGTAGATTTGCTCCGCCAGTTCGGTCTGACTCATGCCGCGTTCCTCGCGTGCCTGTCGTATCAACTTGCCCATTGCTACCGTGAATCTGTTCGGGCGGCTTTCTCTGCTCAACCAGTCGCGTAAACGTTGCATGGCTCTCACTCCACAGCGCGCAAACTAACGCTTGACTCGTTTGTTCTAATGCGATACAATAATGTAAGGAATTCTTACAAGGCGTATAGACAGGGCGACATTCTTTTTTGTTCTCGTTCGTAAGGATAGCTTACATCACGGTAATGTGTTCTGTCAAGTAGCCGCAGAAAGCAGTAAGGTTCCGTAACAAAAAGAAGCGCCGGGAGCGTGCGGTCACACGTCCCGGCGGAAGCTGAAATATCTCGTCTCGGATATGGTCAGCCGACTCCATTGTAACAGGGTCGGGCTGGCCCTGTAAACAAGGAGTTGCAATGCAAAATCGTATCGGTAACGGTGAAAACCAAACCCCCCGGTATGTATCACGGGGGGTCAAACACCAATTAGGCGCATTGGGGATCGATTCGCTCTACCTGGTGGTGGAGTATCCCCATGATGACGTGTTCAAAGGATGGGCGGCAGGAGTAGGCGACCTGCACGCCCCGCAGTTGTTCGAGGGCATCCCGTATGCGGACTGCGTGCTGCGGCGTGGAGCCAACGGCTACAAGCTCTCGGTGTGGGATGGTGACGCGCGGCTGTTCGTCACCGACCGGGTGAACGACAACCTCGCGGAAACCAGCCTGGCCGGGCAGGGTATGGGCGTGATGCTGCAACTCGGCCCGAAGTGGCTGCGCCAGTACGGGGAAGCCTGGGAAGAAAAGCGGCTGTTGGGCAGCATCCTCGCGCAGTTGGTCGCCTTCGGTATCGCCAACCCTGCCACGTTCCCGATTCGCATCAACCGGCTGGACATCGCGCTCGACGTGGTGGGGCTGGACCTGGGCGCGTTCTCAGTGGACGAATGGCGGCAGGGCTGGGTCGGGTATGCCAAACCTCGCGGTTTCTACTTTGACGCGCGTTCGGGCCGGTTGACCGGGTTTCATATCGGGTCGTACAAGGGGAACGTCTCGCTCAAGGTCTACGACAAAGTGACCGAAAGCGAGAAAAGCGGAACCTCGCGTTTCTGGCGGTCGGTGTGGAACGTGGGCGACGATGAAACCGACTTCGCCGTGACCCGCTTCGAGTGGTCCATCCGCTGCCACAAAGCGCGCATTGAAGATATGCGGTTCCTGGCCGATTACACCTTCGAAGGTTTCCTCGGCGTGCTGAACTACGTGTCGCAGAAGTGGGGCAGCCTGCGCGTACCCGGCGAAGACCAGGACCACAAAGCACGGTGGGCACTGCATCCCCTGTGGCTGGACCTGCGCGCGTTCATCGACTCATACAGCGATTTCTACGAAGACCTGAAACGTCCCCAGTACGAGTTTTCCCCGGACATCAGGCCCGAATACCTCAATGCGCTCTCCGGCTGGCTGGCGGGGCTGCAAGCGCGTCTCGGCGTTGAACTGGGCGAATCCGGTCCGGTGAGCATGGCGCGTGCGCTGTCATACCTGCACCAGCAGGGCTACACGATGGATGACATTCTCGCCAAAGCGAGCGAGAAGTGGACCGTGTTCTCACGGCTGGCGGGGGGTGCGAAATGACCAAACGGGCGATTGTCTACGAACCACCGGCCTCTGAAGTGATAGAGCATTTCGCGCACCAGGTGTACTGGGAAATGGACCGGCGCGACCCGGACAGCGAGCGCGAGTTCGCCGGGTTCCTGAAGTTCATCTCGCGCGCGGTCGCCAAGAACCAGACGCGCAAGGCGTCCGGCGAATTTGACACCGGGATCGAGTAGGGGTATGCTGTGGGCATTGGTTAACGTGAGTAACGGGGTGCGGTCAACACCCCGCTACTCTGGCCGATGCACTACCCTTACTAGCGCACCGACCACCGCAGACTCTAACGTGTCTGGTGGCGACGTGCGAATCGTATCTATCAGGCATTCAAGGAGTCTTTTTCATGTCCCGCAAACGCAACACCCCCGTTGAGCGCAACGTCGCGTTGTGCTACATCCGCCAGTCATTCACCAAAGACGAAAACGACAAGGCCAGCCCGGACCGCCAGCGCACGTTGGCTGAGGCACACGCCAGGGAAGCGGGCTGGGAAATCGAGTGGTACGAGGACGCAGACGGGCATAAGTCTGGTCGTTTTGTGAACAATCGCCCCGGCTGGCTGGAACTCAAGAAACGTATGGATGACCCGGACGTGGCCGCGATTGTCGCCTACGACCTGGCGCGGCTGCACCGTAAGGGCTGGCGCATTGGCGACCTGCTGGACCAGCTCGAACACGGCGACGTGCAGTTGGTCTTCACGCGGCCCGGCTACAACATGGACACCTCGACGCGCAGTGGCAAGTTCATGGCGCAGATTGTGGCGATGCTGGATGAAGCCTACGCCGAAGACGTGAGCCAGCGCACCAAAGCGGCCATTGAGTTCCTGCGCGCGGAAGGCAAGAGCGTCGGAGCGACCCCGTTCGGCACGGTGCGCAACGCGGAAGGGTTCCTCAAGCCTTCGCCGGATGGAGCGTGGTTCATCCCGGAAACCGGGCATTTCGTGCGCGCCGGGGAAGACAGTCCCCCGTCAGAGGGGGCCATCTGGCGCAGCTACTACCTGTGTGCGGGCTACATGCTGGAAATCTTCGCCGAAAACCTGTTGGGCGCGGAGAAGATCGCCTACAAGCTCAACGGTGAGGGCTGGCCGTTCCGCGACCGCCAGGGCAACCCGCGCCCGGTGAGCCAGGAAGATGTGCGGCGCGTGATCGCCAACTGGCCGGAGTACGGCGGGCTGGTCCCGAAGAATCGCGCGAAGGACCGTCCGGCGCACAGCGACGATACCGACCCGACGACGATGATCGAAGCGCGGGCGGTGTTCCCGCTGGAACTGCTCGAACAGGTCGCAGTGGTGCGCAAGAAACGCTCGCGCGAACCATCCGACAACGGCATCCAGATGCGCACGCGCACCTATCCCCTGCGCGGGGTGGCGTACTGCGCGCACTGCGACACCCAGGCTGATGAGCAGCAGAACCCCGGTCTGCGGACGCGCTTCACGGGCGCGACGGATGCTGACGATTCGCGGCGCTACAAGCACAAGACTGGCGTCTCATGCGGCGTGAGCAATCGCAGCGTTCCGGCGGATGACATCGAAGCGGAAGTCGGGCGGCTGCTCAAGCTGCTGACCGTGCGTGAGGACGCGCTCGACTACCTGACCGAACTGGCGATACGCTCGCAGACGGCTTTCGGCACGGATACCAGCGAAGCAGACCTGGAAGCGCGCAAACGCGAGGAAATCGCGCTGTGCCAGAGGCGCATTGACGCGGCGATGCATTTGTACTCGGAAGGGTTGATTGAGCAGGATGAGTTCGTCCGGCGGCGCGAGTTCCTGGAACGCGAGATTTCCCACTGGGAATCCTGGACGACTGAATCCGAGCAGATGGCGTTGGAACTGGCGATGTGCATTGATGCGGTCGAAAAGCTGCATTTCATCTGGGAACAAAGCAATGACGAAGACCGGCAGGGCTTTGTGCGCAACCTGTTTGAGTGGGTCGAGTATGACCTCGATGCGCGCCGCATCACCAACTTCCGGCTCAAGTCCTGGGCCGACCGATTCATCATCTTGCGCGGTGCGCTCTACGCTGAAGACGCACAAGGTAATGTTGATGGCGATTTGGATGACGAAGATGGGTCATCTGAGGGGAAAAAAGAACTTGCTCCACCTAATCAAGAGGTGAAGCAAGCTGTGC
>CAZMNL010000273.1:0-4790 GCA_964567525.1 uncultured Anaerolineaceae bacterium | reverse complement strand
GCCCGCCGACCTGCACCAGCTTTGGAGCGAGCGCGAAACGTTCATGATGGCCTTCTGGGGCTTGTTCGGGGGCGTCAATGTGCCGATGCCGGGGGCGTTCTACCGCGCGTTTAACCTGCTGGCGCTGCTCGCCGCGCTCGGCCTGCTGACCGGCGTGATCCGCGAAGGCGCGGAACGGCTGCGCCTGCTGGCCTGCCCGCCCACGCCGATCAAGCGCCTGTACATGGCGCGCGCGCTCAGTGCGCTGTGGGCGCTGGTGGTGTTCGTCTCGCTGATCTCGTGGACGCGGCAGACGTGGGCTTCGCAGGGGCGGCTGTGGTTCAGCGCGCTGCCCCCGCTGATGATCGGCATGGCGGCGGGATTGGTGCAGTGGGGCGAGCTGTTCCCCGCCCGGCGCGATATCGCCCGCCCGCTGATCGCCGGGATCGCGGCGCTGGTGTTCGCCGTGATCGCTGTCATCGTGCCCGCCACCGTGATTTACCCCGCGTACCATCTCGACCGTGACGCCGCATGGAACGCGGACACGCTCGAAGGTGGCGCGTTCGAGGCGGCGTGTTTCCGCGAGCCGGACAGCGACTATGACGCGCTGTGCCTTGCCACCCGCGAACTGTCCGGCGCGATCCGGCCCGGCGAATATCTCAGGCTCGCGCCCGCGATCACGGTCAAAACGCCGCCCACGCGCGATTGGAGTCTGTTCGTTCACCTGGTCAACGCGGATGGGACCATCGAAGCGCAGCGCGACGTGTACCCCGGCGGCGGCTTGCTGGCCGCGTCCGAACTGGCGAGCGGTGAGGCGTGGAACAACCTGATCGCGGTCCATATCCCGCCCGGCACGTATACGCCGCAGGTGCTCGACGTGTACCTGGGCTTTTTCGACCTGCCGACCTTCGACCGCATGACGCCCATCACCCGCGCCCCGACCGACGATAACCGCCTGTGGATCGGGCAGATCACGCTGGAAACGCCGCCCGGCGACGTGCCGAACCCGGTCAACGTGAACTTCGCCGACCGGCTGACGCTGCGCGGCTTCACGATCAGCGACCGCGCGCTGACCCCCGGCGACGAAACGACGATCACGCTCTACTGGGACGCGCGCCGCGACCTGGACACCGACTACGTGATCAGCGTGCAGGTGATCGATCCCGACCCGGCGCGGCTGGTCAAGGCCGCGCAGTCCGACGCGCCGCCCAATCCGCCCGTGATCGCCTGGGAACCGGGCGAGGTCGTCGCCGACGCGCGCACGCTGCAAGTCTATGCCGACGCGCCGCCGGGCCGCTACCGGCTGCTGGTGCGCGTCTACCCGGCGGGCGATCCGGCGGGGACGCTGCGCGTGCGCTCCGACGCAGGCGGGCAGTCCGAGGATTACGTATGGCTGAGCTGGATACAGGTCAACGCGCCGTGAGCGCGGTATAATTCGAGCGCGAATTTACGAAGGTTGAGACGCGCCAATGACGTTTGACGACAAGCACGACACGCACATGATCGATCACCCGTTCGCGGACCCGGCCCCGCCGGACGCGGACACCTTTGACGAAGACATGACCGGCATCACGCACCCGCGCGTGCTGGATATGCACCCGACACTGTTCGCCGTGATCGTTCTGGCCGCGCTGTGGGTGCTGTTCTTCTGGCGCTTGCTGACCCCGGTCGCCGGGGACCGCGTGATCTTCCAGGAGGGCGACTTTCCGCTGCATTACTTCGCCTACAGCGATTACCAGGTCGAGCGCATGAGCGGGGGCGCGATCCCGCTGTGGAACCCGTACAACTACGGCGGCGACCCCTTCGCGGCGAATGTGCAGTGGGCCGTGTGGTATCCCCCGCGCTGGATCGCGGCTTACGTTGAAGGGCCGGGTAGCTGGCGGATCGAGTCCTACCAGATGGAGGTCGCCGCGCATTACCTGCTGATCAGCCTGGGCATGTACGCGCTGCTGCGCGCCCTGGTCAAGCGCCCCACCCCGGCGCTGATCGGCAGCATCATGTGGACTTACGGCGGCTACCTGACCGGCTATCCCATGTTACAGCCAAGCATCCTGTTTGCGATTGCGTGGCTACCGCTGATGCTGCTTGGCGCGCATCTCAGCATCACCGATCCGCGCTGGCGCGTGCGCGGGATTCTGCTCAGCGCGTTGATGTTCGCGCTCTCGTTCTTTGGCGGGCACACGCAGACCACCATGCAGATGACGTATTTCACCGCCGCGTATATCGCGTTTGCCGGGTGGATGAACTGGCTGCGGGTGAAGGATATCGCGTGGCGCGTCGGCTTGATGGGCGGCGCGGGCGCGGCGATCTCGGCGGTGCAGCTTTTGCCCGCCTGGGAACTGATGACGCACGCCTACCGCACGGAAGCCTACCACTACGCCGAAAAATCGTCCGGCTTCGACTTCGCCGAACTGGTACAGTTCATGTGGCCGCGCCTGTTCGGGGCCGAATACTGGCCGCTGTACACCGGCGGGGTCACGTTGCTGCTGGTGCTGCTGGCGCTGTGGCGTCCGCGCCGCGAATATACCTTCTGGTTTGGGACGATGGTCGTCGGGCTGCTGCTGTCGCTGGGCGGCCACAGCGTGATCTACGACGCGGCTTATAACATCGTGCCCGGCTGGAACATCTTCCGGCAGCAGGAACGCGCCGCCGCGTTCGTGGTCTTTGCGATGGTGATTCTCGCCAGTTATGAACTCTGCAACCTGGTTGATCCCAACAAGCGGATTGATCCCCAGGACGAATGGCGGCAGCACTGGCTGGCGCGCGGCCACCTGGTGAGCGCGATGGTGGCGTATCTCGGCTTCGTGACCGTGCTGCTGGTGCGCGGCGACGATCCCGAAAACCTCACTGCCAACGCGCTCGGCGTGGTGATGCTGTTCAGCGTGTTGTTTAACGGCTGGCTGTTCTGGCGCGACGGCGCGCGCACGCGCATCACGACGGCGGCACTGGGCGCGCTGGTCGTGATCGAACTGCTCACGCTGGGCATGAACACGCCCAACTACCTGGAAGACACCGCCGAAAACCGCATCCGTGAGCCGGACGTGCTCGACGTGCTGCAAGTGCGCGACTGGCAGCAGATCGATTTCCTGGTGGATGGCGCGGGCGGGATCAACACCTACGGCACGTACTGGCGCATCCCGGATATTTACGGAACCGGCCCGTTCCGGCTGGCGACGCTGGAAAAGCTGCGCGGTATCCGCGTGGATCGCCGCTGGGAAGTCTTCGCGGTGCGCTACGCCACGATGACCGGCGACGTGCCCGATAACGTCGCGGTGAAGGCTGCCGGCGAAGGCGTCAACTATGACGGGCAGGATTACACGCTCTACGAACTGGACGATCCGCGCCCGTTCGCGCACCTGGTGTATCAGGCGCGCGACGCCAGAAGCCGCACCGACGCCCGCGCGATCATGTCCGAACCCTGGATCGACCTGCGCGAGATTGCCGTCGTATGGGGCGATCTGCCGTTCGCGCTGCCGGGCGAGCGTCCGCCGGATGCCGAAGTGCGCGCGTTCAGGATGGTCGAGCCGGAGTACCTGGAAATGGAAGTCAGCACCAGCGCCCCCGCGCTGCTGACGCTGCCGGTTGCGCGGTATCCCGGCTGGCGCGCGGAGATCGACGGCGAGCCGGTGGACATCGTGGACACTTACGCCGGGCTGACCGGTATCCCGATCCCGGCGGGGCAGGGGCAAAAGATCACGCTGCAATTCCTGCCGGTGACGCTGCTGGTGGGCAGCGCGATCAGCGGGATCGCGCTGATCCTGGTGCTGGGCTGGTTCATCAGCCTGACGGTGGCGGATCGCCGGGCGGGGCGCTCGCGCCCGGTGATGCGCGTGGGGTAGACTGGTAACGGGTGTTGTTGATTCAACCACAGGAAAAAAACGGTCATGTCATTTGAAGCGGACGATCCCACTTCTCCTTTGTTTATTGTGCTGATACTGGGTTTTCTGGTGGCCGCCGTCTACGCCTATACCGGGCTGGTCAAGGCCCAACTGCCGAATATGCGCACCAGCATTCGCGGCGCGCGCGTGGCCGGGGCGATGGCCGTCGTCGCGCTGCTCAGCCTGCTCGCATCCTACTACTATTTCACCGAGGTCGGGGAACTCAAGGGCACGATTGCGGCGATTGTCGCGGCGGTGGCGCTGTTCGGGGGGCTGATTCTCGCGGAACGTATACCGGACTAAGGCTACGCCATAAAAATAATAACCCCATCCCCTACCCCCTTCCCCCAGGGAAGGAGACGCCTGAACACCAGGTGGTGGGAATGCTCCAAAGGACGAGTTATTTCTATGGAACAGCCTAACAAGGATTCCCCATGCTGCAATCGCTCTTTTATTCCGACGACCGCCGCGCGGCGGCGCTGCTGGCCGGGGTGCTGATCGGCTTCTTCGGCGGGCTGCTGGCGCTGCTGATCGTGCTGCTGGAACCGGTGATGGCTTTCGGCGTGGTGATCGGCGCGGGCGTCGCGCTGTACGTGCTGACCAGTCTGCACGGTGCGTTGATCGTGCTGGTGGCCGTGATCGCGCTGCTGCCGTTCGCCAAAGTGCCGCTGAATTTTTCCCCGACTCCGAGCTTCCTTGACGGGGCGTTAGGCGCGTTCGTGCTGGTGTACCTGGTGCAGTGGATGACCGGGCAGCGGCGGTTGTTCCGCTCGACGCCGGTCACACCGGTTGTGCTGGGCTTCACCGGGCTGATGTTCTTCGCGTATTTGATGGGCTTGCGCCACGCGCCGATCTTGGGCTTGCGGCCGGGCCGGCCCTCGAAGAAACGCTCGATGGGGCGGTAGAGGAACTCCATGTAGACGGTCTGCGGGC
>CAZMNL010000272.1:0-4797 GCA_964567525.1 uncultured Anaerolineaceae bacterium | reverse complement strand
GAGACGTGAAAAGTCACTCCGCAGAAAATCAGAAAGGGTCTTGCTGCCGCTTTCCACCGGGATCACGTCCGCGCCGAGCAGCTTCATGCGGAAGACGTTCGGACGCTGGCGCGCCATGTCCACGCTGCCCATGTAAACGTGACACTCCAGGCCGAGCAGCGCGCACGCGGTCGCGGTGGCGACGCCGTGCTGCCCTGCGCCGGTTTCCGCCACGATGCGGCGCTTGCCCATGCGCACCGCGAGCAGCGCCTGCCCCAGCGCGTTGTTGATCTTGTGCGCGCCGGTATGCGCCAGGTCCTCGCGCTTGAGGTAAATCTGCGCGCCGCCGAGATGCGCGCTCAGCCGCCGGGCGTGCGTGATCGGCGTGGGCCGCCCGGTGTAGGTTGCTTGCAGGTGCGCGAACTCCTGCAAAAAATCGCTGTCGTCCATTGCCGCGTGAAACGCGGCAGTCAGTTCGTCCAGCGCCGGGACGATGGTTTCCGGCACGAAGCGCCCGCCGAACTCGCCGTAGTAGCCGCGCGCGTCGGGAACATGGTTTTTTGTCTGTGTAATTGTCATGAGTGATCCGCCTGTTGTACCTGTTCGATGAAGGCGCGCACGCGCGCCGCGTCTTTGACGCCCGGTGTGCCCGCTTCAACGCCGCTTGCCACGTCCACGCCCCAGGGCCGGATCGCGCGCACGCGCCCGGCGACATTGTCCGGCGTCAGGCCACCCGCCAGCATCAGGCGCGAGGTACGTTCGCGCACGGCCAGCGCCACGTCGATATTCGCCTGCTCGCCTGTGCCGCCGTAAAGCTGTTTGTGGTAAGCGTCCACCAGCAGCGCGGGCAGGCGCTCATTAACCGCGCCGTGTGGGGCAAACTGCGCGGCGAGTGCAGCGGCATGGTCCACATCACGCGGGCGCAGCGCCTTGATCGCGCGCCCGTTTAATGCTTGCACCACGTCGAGCGGTTCATCGCCGCTGAGTTGGACCGCGTCCAGCCCGGCGCGCGCGATCACGTCTTGCAGTTCGTGCGCCGGGACGTTCACAAACACACCCACGATCACCGGGCAGCGGTCGCCGAGCGCGGCGCGCAGCCCGTCCGTGATCGCGCGTGCGGCTTCCGGCGTGATGTAACGCGGGCTGGGCGGGTAAAAGTTGAGGCCGAGCAGGTCCGCGCCTGCTGCGGCGCACATCAGCGCATTTTCCAGGGACTTCACGCCGCAAATTTTGATGCGCGTGCGGTGGTCGCTCATGAGTCCACCTCGCGCGGCTGGGATGATAGCTCACGCACACGGGCGGCGGTGTCCGGCGCGGTGACCAGTGCCTCGCCGACCAGCACCGCGCGCGCGCCAATCTGCCCCATACGCCGCACGTCCGCCCCGGTGAAGATGCCGCTTTCGGCCACGAGCGTCACACCGTCCGGCACGGACGGCGCAAGCTGCGCGGTGGTGTCCAGGCTGACGTTAAAGGTGTGCAGATCGCGGTTGTTGATGCCGAGCAGCGCCGGGTTGAGCGCCAGCGCGCGGTCGAGTTCCTGCGCGTTATGCACCTCGACCAGCGCCGCCATGCCGAGTCCGTTAATCAGCGCGTGCAGGTCGGCGATCTGTGCGTCGTCCAGCGCGGCGACGATCAGCAGGATCGCGTCCGCGCCTGCCGCGCGCCCCTCGTAGACCTGGTACGGGTCGATCACAAAATCCTTGCGCAGCACCGGCACGGCGACCGCTGCACTCACGGCGGTGAGGTGTGCCAGCGCGCCCTGGAAAAACGGCGCATCGGTCAGCACCGAGATCGCCGCCGCGCCGTTTTCGGCGTAGTTTGTGCCCAGTGCCACCGGATCGAACGGATCGACCAGCACCCCGCGCGAGGGTGAAGCGTGCTTGACCTCGGCGATCAGCGCGACCGTCTCGCGGCGCAGTGCGGCGAACATATCACGCGGCGGGAGCGCATCTGCGGCGCGCACGCGCATCTCCGCCAGCGATACCTGCTGCTCCTGCGCGGCAAGGTCGTCCACCTTGCGCTCAAGAATGCGGTCCAGTACAGTCTGCGTGCGGACGTAGTGACTGCGGCTATCCGGCATGGGTCCCTAGCTCCTGGCTGTAGGCGATCAGCGCGTCGAGCTTTTCCAGCGCCTTACCGCTGGCGATCACGTCACGGGCCTGCGCGATGCCGTCTTTGTAGTCGGCGGCAACACCTGCCGCCAGCAGCGCCGCGCCCGCATTCAGCAGCACGATGTCCCGCTTGGCATGGTTGATCTCCCCGCTGAGGATGCCGCGCAGAATCGCGGCGTTCTCCTGCACGTCGCCGCCCATCAGGTCCCAGATGTGCGCTGGTTCCACGTCCAGGTCCCTGGGGCTGAGCGTGTAGCTGCGCACGGCCCCATCGCGGTACTCGCTAACGTAGTTGGGGCCGGTGGTGGTCAGTTCGTCCACGTTGCCGTAACCGCAAACCACAATCGCCGCGTCCGCGCCCAGTTCGGCGAGCACATTGGCGATGAATTCCGTCAGGTCCGGCGCGAAGACGCCCATCAACTGCCGCCGCGCGCCCGCCGGGTTGGTCAGCGGGCCGAGGATGTTGAAGATCGTGCGCACCTTCAACTGGCGGCGCGGGCCGATGGCGTGCTTCATGGCCGGGTGCAGCTTGGGCGTGTACATAAACCCGATGCCGATCTCGTCCACGCACTGCCCGACCTGCTCCGGCGTCAGATCGAGATTGACGCCCAGTTCGGCCAGCACATCCGCGCTGCCGCATTTGCTGGTGCTGGCGCGGTTGCCGTGTTTGGCGATCCGCACGCCGGCCCCCGTCGCGACAAACGCCACCGTCGTGCTGATGTTGAACGTGCCGGACTTGTCGCCACCGGTCCCGCAGGTATCCAGCAGGTCGCCGTTAAAGCGCGTGGGAACCTTGACCGCATTGGCGCGCATGGCGCGCGCGCTGCCCAGAATCTCGGATTGGGTTTCGCCCTTCATGCGCAGGCCCATCAGGTACGCGCCGACCTGCGCCTCGGACGCTTCGCCGCGCATGATCTGGTGCATGACCGACTCGGCTTCCTCGACGCGAAGCTGCCCGAAGCGGCTGATGATGTCGATGGCGCGCTGGATATCGATGTTATCCGGTGTCATAATGTGGTATTCTCCTCGTGTGTTCACCCGCTGCCCAAACAAAAAACTCCCCTGCTCGTTCAAGGACGAGAGGAGAGATTCCCGTGGTGCCACCTTGGTTAAGCCGCCCCACAACACAAAAATCCACGATGATGCACCGTGGATTTTGACAGGCCAGCTTCACTCGTTAGGGTACAGATGCGCGGCATCGATACCCGTCACCCTGGTAACGGTGGTGTCTCCGGCGCGGGCTACTCACGGACACCGTATGCTGTCACGCTTTCGACCGGCAGCTCCCTGGGCCATTCCACACCTGCGCATGTGTCGCCTTCGCAGCACCCGGCGACTCTCTGAACACCGCCTCGGTGTGTACTCTTCCAGATCAACGCCTTTGCAAGTATTTCACTATGCTCCATACAGTAGCAACAATGGCGCTAATTGTCAAGGCGTTTGAAACCGCGGGTGCGTGCAAAAGTTGTCAGCCAAATGTTATTGGCGCTGTTCACCTCACCCCCCGGACGCGACCGCAGGTCGCGCGCACTCTCCAGCCTCCGGAGAGGGGGATTTAGGGGGTGAGGGGTGAGGCCAGTCGCACTCAGCACAACTCCGTCAGGTTGTTGGTGGACCCCGCTTGAAGATTCGGACGTAATTGGTTGACAAGGGATGCTATGATCGGAATACTCGGTCAGGATTGCAGTCTAAAGATCATCGGAGCTTATGGCACAAAAACAATCGATTCAAAAACGCTCGTTGGTTCAACGCTCTCCCGTGTTCTATGGGTGGGTGGTGTGGGGGGTAGCTACCCTGGGGCTGTCCGCGACATCGCCCGGACAGAGTTTCTCGGTTTCGCTGTTCATCGATCACTACATTGCCGACTTTGGCCTCAGCCGCACCACCGTGTCGGGTTTATACGGGCTGGGAACCTTTCTCGCGGCACTCAGTTTGACCTGGATTGGTCGCCAGATCGACCGGCGCGGAAACCGGCTGGCTGGCACGGTCATTGCCGGTCTGTTTGCCCTGGCGCTGCTGGCCTGTTCGCTCATCATGGGGCCGGTGACGATCCTCATCAGCTTTATCGCCATTCGCGGACTGGGGCAGGGATCATTAGGCTTGACCAGTTCGACCGCCATTGCTGAATGGTTCAATGCACGGCGCGGGTTCGTGATGGGCCTATCGCTGGTCTGTTTTGCACTGTTCCAACGCCTGTACCTGCCCTGGTTGCAAGGTTACATCGATGCGCACGGCTGGCGTCAGACCTGGCTCCTGCTGGGGGGTGCGGTCGGGTTGGGCGTGGTGCCGTTAACCTGGCTGTTGATGCGCGACCGGCCAGAGGATTTCGGCTTGCGACCTGATGGCCGAAAAGAAGACGCAACAAGGCAAACACTCGATTCCAACGGCGATTGGACCCTTACCGAAGCTATGCGCACGTCAATCTTTTGGATATTTATTGCAGGACGCGCGCTGAGTTCAGCGTGGGGAACCGGTCTCATCTTTCACCAGATTTCGATTTTCGAGAACCTGGGTCACACGCCCCTCAAAGCTGCCGAAATATTCGGGTATGCCGCGCTGGTGACCGCCAGTTCAACCCTGTTTACCGGGTGGCTGATCGACCGGCTGCGCCCAAACAGCGTTATGGCGCTGCAACTCGGCGGCCTGATAGCAGCCAACGGGCTGGCAACCAGTATGTCTCCGGCGGCGCTGCTGCTGGTGTATGCGC
>CAZMNL010000271.1:0-4819 GCA_964567525.1 uncultured Anaerolineaceae bacterium | reverse complement strand
GGGGATGGGGTAATTATTTTCTTGGCGTAGCCTAATCGCTTAAAGCTGTTTTCTCACGCCCGGCCCGGCGGCGGTGCAATCGGGCGGATCACGCTCGGCCTGGGGCGCTGCGCCTTGATCAGCGCGGCCCACTGCCCGTTGAGGTGCGCGACTACTGTAAAATGCACGAACTGCACATACGCGGGCAGCAGGCACGCCGAAGCCGCCGCCGCCGCGATCAGGTGCGCCATCACCGCCACCAGGAACAGGTACAACATCAGCATCGCGGCAGAACCCCGGTTCTGCCACGCGGTCCGGAACGCCTCCGGCAGGTCGATCAGCGTGCGAAAATCACTCGTTTCGGCGAAGCGCGCCACCCCGGTCATGACCACCGGGGCCGTGAGCGCCATCCACACCAGCGCCCCGGTGAAGGCCAGCAGCGCCAGCGCCAATTGGCCCCGGTCCAGTTCCAGCGCCGCACCTTCAAAGATGATCCGCGCCAGGTTGAAACCCTCTATCGCGGTGAGCGTCAGCGCCGCGCCGATACCCGTCAGGATAAACGCGGGCAGGTAATACACCAGCGTGCCCAGAAACACCAGCACACCGCTGAGGATGTCGCCGCCGGGATCGTCCCAGTCGGGCAGTTCGTTGTCGCGCCCGCTGAGTACGTCGCGGATAATGCGCAGTTGGTAGCCGAGCAGCAGCAGGACCGGGATCAGCAGCGGCGCAAACACCGCCAGCACGCCGCCCATCAGGTTCTTGCTGACGGCGTTCGGGCCGGAGAACGGGTATTTCAGCGCGCGTCCGAGGTCGATCATTGTTTCAGCGGCGGCTCCGTTGTTCGGCTTCCTGTTCGCGGGCCAGCAGCAGCGCCTCCAACTCGTAGATTTCGTCGTCGTCCAGCGCCTCGACCAGCCGCTCGATGCGGCCCTGCGGGTCGCGCTTGACCTTGCTCAGAGTCGCGGGGGCGCTGCTGCGCGTATGCTGGTAGTCGCCGAACTGCCCGCGCTGAAAACCGCTGTGCCACACCGCGTAAGTCATGGCGACGGCCCCGGAAGTGAGGATCGCCATCAACGCGATGATCTCGCCGCCGTTCATGCGGTCAATCGCCCCGCCCGCCGGAGATGAGAGAATCACGCCCACGACCGGCACGAACGCGCCCCAGATAATCAGTGTTGTAATCAAGCGCATAAAGTCTCGCATGGTGTTTTATCCCCTGTACTATTCGTAGTCAACCTGGCGCGCGGCCTGCCCGATCAGGTGCCCGGACATGACCTGCCAGAAGAAGATCGCCAGCGGCAGCCCGACACAGGTGACGCTCAAAACGGTCATGGCGGCCCCGGCCAGCAGCGCCAGCCCGGTCAGGTACAGCACCAGTTCGAGCAGCAGCATCATGTTTTCGCGGATGTCGTCCCACAGCATCCGCAGGCTCATAAAGTCGCTGAAGTTGCCCGACTCGGCAAAGCGGATCATGCCCATGCCGAAAAACGCGGTCCCGACCAGCAGGAACAACAGCACAAAGCCGCCCATGCAGATCGACAGGCACAGGAACAGCAGCGCCCCCAGGTCGGAATCACCCAGGATCGCGCCCGCGAACAACAGCAGACAGCCCAGGATGATCAGCGGGATGTGGTACACCAGCCACGCGATGAACACGATCAGCCCGTCGCTGAGCGCCGGCCCGATATCCGCTGCGCCGGGCAGTGGGCGCTTGCTGCCGCGCGCCACCTTGCGCGCCACGTGCGCCTGGTAGCCCAGTGGCACAAACGGCAAAAACGCGAAGAGCATCACCAGCGCCCCGATCACGGTCTTGGGTGCCCACTCTTCGTCCTCAAAGATGAAATCGAATGCGCGTATAAAGTTCATCAGCGCGCGCTCCTTGATCATAGCGATAAGTGATTAGCTTTAAGGCTGATCCAGGAAATAAATCACCCAAATAAGCTGGCCTTTGCTCCCCTTCCCTGAGGGAAGGGGTTGTGGGGGATGGGGTAATTATTTTCTTGGCGTAGCCTAAGCGGTTAGCGAAAAACCAACGGCGACCGGTTCCGGCCAGTGACCTGATCCGGCAATCGGATGTTGTCCCGCACGCCCAGCGCCGTTTACGGTGCTTTCGAGCTTTAGCCTGCTGCTTGCAGCGGCAGGCGAGGGCCGCTTCTTCTAAGTATACGCCAGAAGCGGCGCGCGCGTTGCGGAAAATGGGCGCAGCGCACCAAAAACGGGCGACGCTGTACCGCACCGCCCGCTGCCGTCTGCCTCCAACCCGCGAACCCGCTACCCGCCGATCCGCAGTGTGACCGCTGCCGGATCGAGGCGTGCGGTCGTCGCGCGCACATTGACCACGCCCGACTCGTGCCGCGCCTTGACAAACAGCGCCCCTTGCCCGCCCATCAGCGCGAACGGGTTTTCGCCGATCAGGTCGGCGGGGCCGTCGATCTCGAACGTGATCACCGACTGCGTGAAGGGTAAACGGTTGCCGTAGCGATCCACGATGCGCACGATCAGGCGCGTCATGTCCGCACCGTCCGCCGCGAGTGTGTCCGTATCGGTCGCCAGTTCGAGCGCGTGTGGCAGGCCGTCCGCCGCGATGCAGTGCTCGGCGACCTGTTCGCCGTCCACATAGCCCACCACGCGCAGATCGTAGTGCCGCTTCTGGCCCCAGAAATCCTTGAACCCCGTGATCTTGACCGGCGGGTGCGGCAGGTTAGGGAACGTCTCGCGGTCCGGCCCGAAGCGTCCCAGTTCTTCATCGCCCACAAAAACCTGAATCTCGTCGCAGTTGGTGAAAACCCAGGTCGGCTCGAAGCCGCCTTCGCTGCGGTCGCCTTTCGCCCAGAGCGTCGCCGGTTGCAGCACGACGCGCTGCGCCGGGTCTGCCTGGCTGCCGTAAAACGCGGCGGCATACTTTGGCAGGCGGAAGATATCCATCACGCCGTGATAACAGATGCGGTCGCCGGAGCCGAATTCGACATGCGTGTTGTAATCAAACGCGCACCAGCCAATCGCGCCCGCGACGTTGTCCATACCCATCTGCTTATCCTGGATGCGCGCATGGCGCAGCGCGTGCTCGACGAGGCGTTCTTCCTGGTCCCAGGTCTTGGTCGGGAACATGTGCCCGTTGAATTCACAGACGAGATGCGGCGTGTGTTCCGGCTCAACGACCGTGTTCGAGAAGTCATTGAAGGTGTACACATCTTCCAGAAATTCGCTGCCCAGGAAGAAGCGGACGCCGCCGGTCTGCCGCGTGGGATCGAGTTCGTGGGCCAGCGCGTTGGTCGCGGTGTAGAACGCGGTGTCGTCCCAGGACTCGTTAATCCGCACGCCCCAGATAATGATCGCCGGGTGGTTGCGGTCGCGTTCGATCATCGCGCGCACGTCGCGCAGGCTGAGCGCCTTCCACGCTTCGTCGCCGATGTGCTGCCAGCCGGGGATTTCCTCAAACACCAGCAGGCCGATCTCGTCGCAGCGGTCCAGGAAGTACGGCGACTGCGGGTAGTGCGAGGTGCGCACGAGGTTACAGCCCAGTTCGTACTTGACGATATCGGCGTCCAGGCGTTGCAAACGTTCCGGGGCCGCCGCCCCAATGTAGGGGTAGGTCTGGTGACGGTTGAGGCCCCGCAGGTCCACGCGCCTGCCGTTGAGGTAAAAACCGCCGTCCTCGCGGAACTGCGCCTCGCGGAAACCAAAACGCACGCTTTGCCGGTCGATCACCGTATCGCTGCTGTGCAGGTCCAGCCCCAGGTCATACAGCGTGGGCGAGTCCAGGTCCCACAGCGCGACCGCGCCGGGCAGCGTGTCAAAGTCCAGCGTGACGGTCTGTTCTGCGCCGGGTTCGAGTGTCACGGCCTGATCGACGGTGGCATTTTCGAACCGGGCGGCGAGCGTCAGCGCGGCGGGCGTGTCGCCCTGGTTCACCAGCGCCACATCGACGCTGAGCCGGGGCGTATCGCTCAGCACGTCCTGCGGCCTGGCGAACACGTGGGTGATGTGCGCCGGTTCCACATAGCGCAGCCACACGTCGCGGTACACGCCACCAAACGCGAGGTAGTCTACCACGAACCCGAACGGCGGGATGTCTTCGCGCTCGGTCGAATCGAGGCGCACTTGCAGCACGTTGAGTCCGCCAGCGTGCAGGTGATCGGTGATGTCGAACGAGAACGGCGTATAGCCGCCCCGGTATTCCTCGAACGTATGCCCGTTGAGCGTGACCGTTGTGGCGGTCATCGCGCCGTCGAAGTCGAGGTACACGCGCCGCCCATTGAGCGGTTCCGGCAGTGTAAAATGTTTACGGTAGGTCGAGATGAACGTGTATTCGCTGATATCGAAGTTGTGATGCGGCAGCAGCGTGTTGGTGTGCGGCAGCGTGACGGGCGCGAAGGCGCTGTCGGGCGCATCCAGCGGCAGATCGTCAGCGGCAAACAGCCAGGTGTCGTTAAAACGTTGTACGGTACGCACGGAAATTTATCCTTTTAAACACTACACAATGCGCGGTAGTTAAGCGCTTTACTATAACGTGAAAGAATCACCCCGGCGAAGGGGCAAAGAGTCAACGGCACACATGATCATGCTTATTGTACCGTACCTCGCATTTTAGGGGAATTTCTACTTTTGCGGATTTTGTTAGAACGAATCAGCCGGGTGCATTCCAGAATGGGGGCAGAATTTTTTCACCACAGAGAACACAGAGATCACGGAGAAATTATGGGAGAAAACCCTAAAAAAACACGGGACGGTTTGCGGCCCCGTTCACGGAACAGATACTCTCTGACAGCCTCTTTTTTTCCCTTAAAAATGGGTGTGGCTATTTTACGTTTGAGCCATAATCGATGACTGTTTCACTGAA
>CAZMNL010000270.1:0-4820 GCA_964567525.1 uncultured Anaerolineaceae bacterium | reverse complement strand
CCAGCGGAGCCAACGTGTCAACCGTGCGAGCGTCATTCAGGCGTTCCAACCCGGGCACGGCGGCCAACCGCCACGCCGGGACCGGATGCGTGAGGGTGTGCAGCAGCAGCGCGCGGTACGTGGTGCGCGCGATCTGGCGGTTGGTGGCGTCGTGTTCCTGCTGGATAAACGTCTCCAGCCCGGTGAGCGCGCGCGGATCGCGCAGTTCGCCCAGCGTGCGGATCGCGGCAAAACGCACGTCAGGATTGGCCGCGTGCAGCGCCCTCAGCAGCGGTTCGAGCGCCGCATCCCCGATCTTAACCAGCGCGTCTTTGGCGATCCAGGCGAGATTCTGAAATTCGAAGCTGCCCACCAGCACCTCGACGGCGCGCGGATCACCAATCTGGCCCAGCGCGGCAATCGCCGGGCCGCTGGGAAAATCATTGCGCCGCACAAATTCGATCAGCAGTTCGACTGCCGCGACCAACTCGCGCGCGCCGATTTCCTCGATGATGGCGCTCTGTGCTATCGGGTCCACTGCACGCCGCAGCGCAGCGATCAATGCCTGGTCGTTATCGTTATCGTTCATCGAATTATTTGTAAGCTCCTGCGACAGCATAATTTCCGAGATATATAGCAGCAATCATCGTGAATGACGCATAAACCCCGTTCGCGCGCGAACACAGTTCGCGTTGCCCCACTGCGCGGGCTATGCTAATATGTCTGCGTGGGATACACGTATAATGGGCCGTGTTTGCGCTATCTTTAAGGTATGAAAAACTATGAGCCGCCGGGCATTAGTCGGATTTATCATTGTCAATATCATCGTGTCGCTGGTCGTTGCCCTGGGTGTGATCAGTTATGATCGCGCCAACCGCCCCAACGAACCCAGCGAAGGCCCGACCCAGATCGTGATCCTCACGGCGACGCCGGTTCCCGGTATGGATATCCAGCCTGCCGAATACCAGAGCACGATTGATACGCTGCATCTCACCGGTACCGCCATCGCCCAGGATGCTGCGCGCGTCGAGGTGATCACGGCGACTCCGTTCGAGGAAGGTGTGCTGGTTCCGACTCAAACGGTGGTCGCCACGATTGACCCGGCCCTGCTGCCGCCCGTGCCGACCGATCTGCCGCCCGGCGAACCCAGCCCCACCCCCCAGGATGACGGCTGCGTGCAGCACGTGATCGCTTCCGGCGACACGATCATCGCCATCGCGCAGCGGTACGGCGTCTTCCCTGGCGATATTCTGATCGTCAACGACATGACCGAACAGGACGCCGGCAGGCTGCAAATCGGCGACGTGCTGATCATCCCGGTGGCGGGCTGTGTCGAACTGCTCACGCCGACCGCGCTGCCCGTACCGACCAATACGCCGTTTTCGCTGACGCGCTCCGCGCCGACCGTTACGCTGCCGCCCGCGACCCTCAATGCCGAGATCGTGATCGCCAACGTGGACGGCGTCGGCAACGTCAACAGCGAGGTCGTGGAGATTCGCAATCTCGGTAACGTGATCAATATGCAGGGGTGGACGCTGAGCAATGAGCGCGGCGACACGTACCGTTTCCCGGAATTCCGGATGCAGCGCGACAGCCGCGTGCTGGTACTCTCGCGCCAGGGGCAGAACACGCCCGCCGCGCTCTACTGGGGCCGCGAAACCGCCGCCTGGCGCGATGGCGATACCGTCACACTGTCGGATTCCAGCGGGCAGGCGCAGGCCACGTTTACGATTGGCGTGGACCGACCGCTGTTCCAGGACGGGGCGTAAATTCCGCAACATACACAAATAAACCCCTCGCGGTTGACTGACTGCGAGGGGTTATTGATGAGCTGGCCGGTGGTTCTCAGGCCGCGCCCGATTGGTTTTCGCCATCATCGCCGTTTTCGTCGTTGCTGCGCATCCCTTTACGGAATTCGCGCACAGCGGAACCCATCTCGCCGCCGATGCGCGCCACACGCCCAACCCCAAACAGCAGAATCACAATTGCCAGGATCAAAATCAATTCCGGTGTACCCAGGCTGCCCATGATCGTTTATCTCCTCAAGTTTTATCTATCCGGCAAGAGTTTAATAGTGCGGTTTTGTACCACGCTGCGCCGGCTGCTTCAATTCGATTATACCAGACCTGCATGTTGTGGGGTAAGATTTGCGGAACCGCTTTTGAGCTTGCTACACTAGGGCAGACTATCCAGCAACGGAGGCGTACCCGTGCCGCAACAGGCGTTGTATCTCAAGTGGCGACCCCAGACCTTTGAAGACATGATCGGCCAGGAACACATCACGCGCACCCTGCGGAACGCGCTGTTCCTGGGCCGCATTCGCCATGCCTACCTGTTCAGCGGGCCGCGCGGGACCGGCAAAACATCCGCCGCGCGCCTGCTGGCGAAAGCCGTGAACTGTACCGACCCGGACCCCAACCTGCGCCCGTGCAATACCTGCCCGCACTGTGTTGCGGTCAATGAGGGGCGCTACCTGGACCTGATCGAGATCGACGCGGCCTCACATACCGGCGTGGACGACGTGCGCGACCTGCGCGACAAGATCGCATTTTCGCCCAGCGAAGGCACGTATAAAGTCTACATCATCGACGAAGTACACCGCTTTTCCGGTGCGGCGTTTGACGCGCTGCTCAAAACGCTCGAAGAACCGCCGCGCCACGCGATCTTTGTGCTGGCAACCACCGAGTTTCACAAGGTCCCCGCCACGATCAAAAGCCGCTGCCTGATCTTCGAGTTCCGGCGCGTGCCGCTGGCGCAGGTCGCCGACCGGCTGGGGCTGATCGCGGAGCACGAGGGCGTGTCGATTGACTATCCCGCGCTCGAACTGATCGCGCGCGAGGGGACGGGCAGCGTGCGCGACAGCATCAGCCTGCTGGACCAGATCATCGCCGACCCGGAAGAACACATCACGCTGGCGATCACCGAGCAGATTCTCGGCACGGCCAGCGGTCAGAACGTGGTCGAACTGGCCCAGGCGTTGATCGAAAGTGACGCCGCCTGGGGCCTGGATATCATCAACCAGTCGATT
The DNA here is from genome assembly GCA_964567525.1 of uncultured Anaerolineaceae bacterium. Lineage (GTDB taxonomy): Bacteria > Chloroflexota > Anaerolineae > Aggregatilineales > Aggregatilineaceae > CAYRNY01. The sequence goes on along the minus strand of CAZMNL010000270.1, from coordinate 1,813 downwards.
GACAGCGGCACTGACCCGCGCCAGTTTGGGCGGCAGGTGGTCGATTACCTGCGGCAGGTGGTGTTAGTGCAGATGGCGGGTGACCAGTTGGTTGACGCCACCGAAGAACGCCGCGCCGTGCTCAACGAACAGGCCGCCGCTATCGGGCGGCGCGCGCTGCTGGCCGCGATTCGCGCGTTTAACAGCGCATTGAACGACTGGCAGGGCGGCTGGCAGCCGCAGCTCCCGCTGGAACTGGCGTTCCTGGACAGCATCAAACCGGTTGAGGAAGATGAGCCGGTCCCGGCGCGGCGGGGCAGTCAGCCGCACGTCCGCACGCAGGAAGACCTGCCGCCACCGGTGCGCCGCCCTCAAACCGCCGCTGCGCCCCCCCCGCCGACTGACGCCGCGCCGCAGGATGCAGGCGTCGCCGCCGGGGGCGTGACGCTGGCCGATGTGCGCACTCAGTGGAAGCAGATACAGCGCACGGCCAAGAAGTATCAGCACACGCTGCCCGCGCTGCTGGAGCACGTCATGCCGCGCGATATTCGCAAAGGGGTGTTGATCCTGAGCGTAACGGTGGACAGCTTTAAGCAGAAACTCGACCGCCCCGAAACACACCAGGCGCTTGAAGATGCGCTGTTCGCTCTGTTTCGTGCGCCGGTGGATTTTCGCGTTATTGTCGTGGATGAGGATTCCGCGCTGGATGACGAAACCGAAGACCGTATCGGGCAGGATGATGTGCTGGCTTACGGGATCAACGAACTGGGCGGCGAATTGACGGATTTGGACGAGTGATTTAAGACCTGATTATAGACGGTCAAGAGAGTGTATCAGGAGACGATATCAGCATGGCACGCAAACGTAGTGGACAGGGCTTTGGTGGGCCGCAGGGCGTAAACCAGAACGCGATCAAGAAGCAGCTTCAGAAGATGCAGGACGATATGGCTGCCGCGCAGGAAGCGCTGGCCGAGGAAAAGATCGAGGTCAGCGTCGGCGGCGGCGCAGTGACGGTCGTCGTCAACGGGCATTCCGAGGTCCAGGCGATCACGATCAATCCTGAAGTGATCGATACCGAGGACGAGGAATGGGTCACGGACTTGCAGGATTTGCTGCTGGCCGCGATGAACCAGGCGCTTGAGCAGAGCCACGCGCTCTCCGAAGAGCGCATGAGCGGGTTCACCGGGGGCCTGGAATCCATGCTGCCGCCCGGTCTCGGCGGCCTGTTAGGGTAACGCGTTGAGCAAAGCGATTCCCGAACCCGTCACGCGGCTGATCGAGGCGTTTTCACGCCTGCCAGGGATCGGCCCCAAGACGGCGTCCCGCCTGACGTATTACCTGCTGCGCGCGCCGGACGAACTCTCGCAGGCGCTCGCGGCAGCCGTCGGCGATCTCAAGCTGAAAACGCGCTATTGCAGCGTGTGCTACAACATCACCGAAGCCGATCCCTGCCCGATCTGTGCCGACGAGCACCGCGACAGGACCCAGATCGTGGTCGTCGAGGAACCGCTCGACGTGCTGGCGGTTGAGCGTGCGGGGGCTTACCAGGGGCGTTATCACGTGCTGCACGGTGCGCTCTCGCCGGTAGACGGCATCGGCCCGGACAATCTGAAAATCCGCGAACTGGTCGAGCGTGTGCGCGGCGGCAGTGTGCTGGAAGTGATCGTCGCCACCAATCCCGGCATGGAAGGCGACGCCACCGCGATGTACGTTCAGCGCCAGCTCGCGCCCACCGGCGTCCGCATCACACGGTTGGCGCGCGGTCTGCCCACCGGCGGCGATCTGGAATACGTCGATTCGGTCACGCTGCTGCGCGCGTTCCAGGGACGGCACG
>CAZMNL010000269.1:0-4825 GCA_964567525.1 uncultured Anaerolineaceae bacterium | reverse complement strand
TGGCCCGACGACACCGGCTATCCATTACCTTACGGGCTGGACGTGACCTATTTCCAGTTCTGGCGCGTGCGGGTGGGGGGCGTGCTGCTGCCGCAGTTGGTGGTCTACAGCCCCGATCCGGAACTGGTCGATCTGCTGGCGCGGCAACGTGAGTAACTGTATCGAACGCTTGGACGCTCACAGGCCCACCGCGTTATAATCTGCACCAGCGAAGACATTAACAGACGACAACACACGGAGTATTTTCGTGGCTGACACAATCCAGTTTGACCAGATCGGAAAGACCGAACACGACCAGGACCAGAATTCGCGCCCCCGGCGGCGTCCGGAGTGGATCAAGGTGCGCGCGCCCAGCGGCGAAACCTACGAGATGGTGCGCGGCCTGATGCGTGGCAAGCAGCTTCACACGGTCTGTGAAGAGGCCATGTGCCCGAACATTGGCGAGTGCTGGGGCAGTGGGACCGCTACATTCCTGATGTTGGGCGATACCTGTACGCGGTCGTGCCGCTTCTGCGATATCAAGACCGGGCGGCCCGAACCACTGGACTGGCAGGAACCGAATCGCGTGGCCGAGTCCGTGCGTTCGATGAATTTGCGGCACGTGGTGATCACCAGCGTCAACCGCGACGAACGTCCCGACGGCGGCGCGCCGATTTTTGCGATGGTGATCCGGCGTATCCGACAGGTGCAGCCGGGATGCAGCATTGAAGTCTTGATCCCGGACTTCAAAGGCAGCCGTGACGCGCTCAAGATCGTGATGGACGCCCAGCCGGAAATTCTGAATCACAACGTGGAGACGGTCCCGCGCCTGTTCCGTCAGGTGCAGCCTCAGGACCACTACGAGTGGGCGGAAGTTACGCTGCGTAATGCGAAGGAAATGGACCCGCTGGTGCTGACCAAAAGCGGTATCATGGTCGGCCTCGGTGAAACTTTCGACGAGGTGGTCGAAACGATGACCGATCTCGCGGATTGGGGCGTCGATATCCTGACCATCGGGCAGTATTTGCAGCCCAGCAAGAAACACATGGCGATTGAGCGCTACTACACGCCGGATGAGTTTGTCGAACTCAGGCGGATCGGCCTGGACCTGGGTTTCAAGTGGGTCGAATCGGGTCCGCTGGTGCGCAGCAGTTACCACGCTGAGCAGCAGGTGCGCCAGCTTTCGCAGCTGAATCACTTCCGGCTGCGCGACGAAGCGTAACGCGCAAAACACCACACACATAAAAAACGCCGCATCAACGCGGCGTTTTGGGTTACTGTCGGGTGGGCGCTACGATTCGATCACTTTGTCGTCGATAAGCTGCTGCTGCACGCGCTGTCCGCGCGGGTTGAACGCGAAGTAGGGCGCGTGAAGCTGGAACTCCATATCCTGCATGGCGCGACCAGCGCGGTTCTTCTCAATGGTGAAAACGACCCAATCGCGGAACTGCCGCGCCTGGTAGGGGTTGAACGCGATATGCTCTTTCGAGAGAATGTGATACTTGTTGTTCATGATAATGGCAATATCGCATTCGTAGTCCAGCGCCGAACTGCCGCGCAGGTGGAAGAGGTGCAGCCGGTTGGCCTTCAGCCCTTCGCGGTCGGCGGCGACGATGGACCACACCGGCACGCCCAGCGCCAGCGCGAGGTCTTTCAGTCCCTCGACCACAATCGTCACTTTTTCGGCTTCGTCAGTGGCGCGTTCCGGGTGGATGGCGACTTTTTGCAGGTAGTCGATAAACACCGTGACGCTGCCGCCGGTCGCATCTACCAATCGCGCGGTCATTTCGCGGATGGCGCGCAGCGTAGTGACGGCGGGGCTGGCTTTGACCAGGATCAGACGGTCCGCATAACGGTTCATACGCGCCAGCGCCATCGAGGTCTTAGCGTTTTCACGCAGGATCGATTGTAACGAACTGCCGTCGCCACTGCCATGCAGCGTGGTTTTGGCGCGTTCTGAGATAATGATATCGTACAGGTCTTTAAGCCGGGCTCCGGAATTCAGGTCTATTTCCGGTGGGTTGATGCTTTCCAGGCATAGCAGCCGGTTCATCAGGTGCGTTTCAGTATGCTCGTAGGACAGGTAAAAGGCATACTGACCCTTGCGCATGGCGACATTGCGCGCAATTTGCAGCGTGGCGATGGTCTTGCCGATGCCCTGCGCGCCACCTAACAGGATCAACTCGGTCTTTCGAAGGCCGCCGCCGATCATGCCATCCAGGGGGTCAAACCCGGTGGCTTGCGGTACGTACTCGGTCAGGTCGCCGCGTACCACCATGTCATTCGCTTCGCTCATGACCTGTGCGAGCGTGCGCGGCATATGCCCGACATGCCGGTTACTGTCGCCGCGCGATCCGGTGGCGTGCGGGCGAGTGCCACGCGGCGGTGGGGCAGCTAGTGGTTCTTTCGGCTGCTGTGGCATCTCAAAAGAGGAATCTTCAGGGGGGAGGGGGTTACCTGTGTCATCATGAAAACGTCGGGTTGCCATAGCATGTACCGTTTTGGATATCAGACCAGATGATTATGCCCTGAATTCTACAGGGTGTTTAACCGCGTGGCAATAGCTGCCGTGACTGGTAACGCCATCACCGGGATGATCTTTACGATGATTTTACGACTGCGCCAAGCGAAAAGGTTGTGCTATACTGAAAGCCATACCATCAGAATAGCGGATTACCAGGTTAGAAAATTATGACCATCACGTCCGAAAAACGCACGCAATCCGGCACGACTGTCGATCTGCGCGATCCATCACTGTATATCAACCGCGAATTAAGCTGGCTGGAGTTTAATTACCGCGTGCTTGAAGAAGCGCTCGATCCTGACATATCGTTATTGGAGCGGGTCAAGTTTCTGGCGATTTTCGCCAACAATCTGGACGAGTTTTTCATGATCCGCGTTTCCGGTCTGCGCGAGCAGGTCGCGGCGGGCGTGATCGAAACCCCGCCGGATGGGTTGACCCCGGCGCAGCAGTTGGTGGGCATTCGTAAACGTCTGCTGCCGATGATTGAGGCGCAGTATCGTACTTATCACGATGAGATTCTGACCGCGTTGCGCAAGCATAACGTGTACGTGATGAGTTATGACGAACTCGAAGCCGATTACAAAGAGGCGTTGCAGCTTTATTTTGAAGCGGAGATTTTCCCCGTCCTGACGCCGCTGGCCGTTGATCCGGGCCGCCCCTTCCCGCATATCTCCAACCTGAGCTTGAATCTGGCCGTGCTGCTGCAAGACGAAAACGAGCAAAGTCGCTTTGCACGCCTCAAAGTGCCGCAGACGCTGCCGCGCATTATCGCCGTACACGAGATCGCTAACCGCTATCTCGGTAAACGCATGAGCAAGCGCAAGCAGTTTGTATTCCTGGAAGAGATCATCGCGGCCAACCTGACGGCGTTGTTCCCTGGCATGACCATCCTGGAATCGCACCCATTCCGCGTAACGCGCAATGCCGATATGGAGATCGAAGAGGACGAAGCGTCCGACTTGCTGGAAACGATTGAGCAGGGAGTCCGGCAGCGCCGTTTTGGGCGCGTGATCCGGCTGGAAGTGCAGCATGATATGCCGCAGTTTTTGCTCGAAGTGCTCAAGGGCAATATGCACGCGGAACGCTCGGACATCTACCAGATGCCCGCGCCGCTGGGGATGAGCCAGCTTTTTGAATTGGCCGCGCTGGATATACCGCAGCTTAAAGACCCGCCGTATGTGCCGGCTGTGCCGCCCGTACTTACACAAGGAAAATATCTGTTTGATACGCTGCGCGAACAGGATGTGCTGTTGTACCATCCCTATGATTCGTTTCTGCCGGTGGTGGATTTTTTCCGCGCGGCGGCGCATGACCCCGCAGTGCTGGCGATCAAAACCACGTTATACCGGGTGGGCAGCAATTCACCGATTGTCCATGCGCTGCTCGAAGCGCGCGAAAACGACAAGCAGGTCGCTGTGCTGGTCGAGCTTAAGGCGCGGTTCGACGAGGAAAACAATATCGTCTGGGCGCGTAAGCTGGAAGCACAGGGTGTGCATGTCGTCTACGGCTTGTTAGGGCTGAAAACCCACTGCAAGGTGGCGCTGGTGATTCGCCGCGAGGAAGACGGCTTGCGGCGTTACGTTCATTTCAGCACCGGGAACTACAACGCGACAACCGCCCGTATTTACTCCGATATTGGTCTGCTCACCAGCCGTTCTGACCTGGGGATGGATGCCAGTGAGTTGTTCAACCGCCTGACCGGGTACGCACCGGCAGCACATTACCGTAAGCTGATGATTGCGCCGGAGCATTTGCGCGAGCGTTTCGACCAACTCATTCGACGCGAAATTGAACACGCGCGCGCCGGGCGTGATGCGCGCTTGATCTTCAAAATGAACGCGCTGGTCGATTCTAAACTGACGCGCCGCCTGTACGAAGCGTCGATGGCCGGGGTCAAGATCGATCTGCTGATTCGCGGGATTTGCTGCCTGCGTCCGGGGATTGAGGGCATCAGCGAGAATATCCGCGTGACGAGCGTGGTCGGACGATTTCTGGAACACCCGCGCATTTACTACTTTGCTAACGGGGGGCGGTCAGAAATTTATATGGGAAGCGCGGATTTGATGCCGCGCAACCTGGACCGGCGCGTGGAAACAATTTTTCCGGTTGAGGATGAGGACATCAAGCGTTATGTGCTTGACGAAATCCTGGCGATTTCGATGATGGACAATGTCAAGGCGCGCGAGTTGCAGCCGGACGGATCGTACAAGCGGCTGCAACCAGGCGAGGGAGAAACGGCGATTGACAGCCAGGCGTGGCTGATGGAACACGCCCGCCGGTCGTCAAGTTTCTTTTAGGCTTCTTTAAATTGCAGTATAAGGA
>CAZMNL010000268.1:0-4834 GCA_964567525.1 uncultured Anaerolineaceae bacterium | reverse complement strand
CCCCCCCCCAATCCCACTATCGAGATCATCGCGGCCCAGCCCCCGGCAGTGGCCTGGACCACACCGGACGGCTGGACGCTGCGCGTCACGTCGCCGCTGGTGGATCGCGCGCGCGCCGATGTGCCGCTGTCGCCGAATCTCGCGCGCATGATCGCGGAACAACTCGCGGTGCGGCTGGTGCGCCACGCGACCAGCGACACGATCCCCGATCCGGCGTCGGATGCGGCGTGGCTGCAAACCGACTATGCGCGCTGGATGGCCGGGTACATGCTGGATCAACTGCAAGAGGCCGGGGGATTCATGGAGTCGCTGATCGCGCTGTACGGGCCGGGCGTGCCGGGGACGGTACTCACCACGCTGGCGACCGCGCCCTCTCTCGATGGCGTGATGCTGGGGATCACGGGGGTTCCGCTGGCGCAGCTCAGCGCGGACCAGCTCAACACGCTGGGATGGCGCGCGTTTTTCCGCTGGCGGCTGGAACTCGAAGCCGCGCTGCTGCGCGAAGGCAACCGCGAGGGGTTCTTCGCGCTCTACGATACCGCCGACAGCGCCGCGTTTAATCTCGCCGCGCAGCACGCCGACAGCCCGACCTATGCCGCGCGGCCCGTGCCGGTGGTGCGCGAGGTGCAGATCACGCAGGAAAACGGGCAGACCTACGCCTGGGTGACGGTGAACTACACCGAAAACGGCCTCACGCTGCAAGATGCCGCTTTGCTGTGGCGCTGGGCGAACGGGTCCTGGCGGCGCGTGCGCTAGGGGGGAGTATCCATGTCTGAACAGCCGCTTGCAGAGGTATTCGGTTTTCCGGCTGACGATCACAGCCAACGCGCGCAGCGTTACCGGCAAAATCGCCTGTGCCCATTTAATAACCGCGTGCCAAACTGCACAAAAGACAAAGCGAATGATCCGCTGGGCGTGTGCAGCATCTTTGACAGCGAAGGCGCAATCGCGATTACGTGCCCGGTGCGCTTCCGGCAGGAGTGGTTGATTACCGAGGACGCGGCGGCATTTTTCTTCCCGCCGGAGATGAACTGGACCTCGCTGGCGGAGGTGCGCTTGCAGGACCGGGACGGGCGCTCGGCGGGCAATATCGATATGGTGCTGGTGGCGTATGACGAGCAAGGGCGCGTGCGGGATTTTGGCGCGGTCGAAATCCAGGGTGTGTATATTTCAGGCAATGTGCGCCGTCCGTTCGCAGCCTACATGCAAAATCAGCAGGCCGATCTGGACTGGTCCGCTGAGCAAAACTATCCGCGCCCGGATTACCTGTCATCCTCGCGCAAACGACTTGTGCCGCAGTTGATGTATAAAGGGGGCATTCTCAAAGCCTGGGGGAAACGGCAAGCGGTTGTTTTACACCGGCGCTTTTTTGAGACACTACCCACACTGCCGGAAGTCGATCCGCATGAGGCCGACATCGTGTGGCTGGTCTACGATCTGCGCTTTGATCCACCGCAAAACCAGTATATGCTGGAACTAACCGCGCGCGTGTATACCCTGTTTCAGGGGGCGCTGGACCGGATCGCTGTGCCCGAACCCGGCCCGGTTGATGGGTTCATCGAAATCCTGCAAGGCAAACTTGATGCACAACTGGACGATGAAACAAATCCGCCCGACGCGCCACCGCTTGACGATTTAACGGGGCTGCGGTCATGAAACAACTTTGCTCCCCCGGCATCACAACTCCCTCGGATGCGGTAGTGAATGTTAGCACGGTGAAACACCGCAGCCCCTTCCGCTATCCTGGCGGCAAAACGTGGCTGGTGCCGCGTATCCGGCAGTGGTTGGTATCGCTGCCGGCTGCGCAGCGTCGCGTGTTTGTGGAACCGTTCGCGGGTGGCGCAATAGCCGGGCTGACAACGGCATTTGAGCAGCTCGCCGAGCAGATCGTACTGGTCGAACTGGATGAACAGGTCGCGGCGGTGTGGGAAACTATCATCAACGCTGGCGAAGGCGACCGCCTGGCGCAGCGCATCGAAAGTTTCGCGTTTTCTTCGGAGACAGTAGCCCAACTGCTCGATCAGGATTTCGCTGCATTGACACTCTCTGAACGCGCATTTCAGACCATTGTCAGCAACCGCGTCAACCGGGGGGGCATTCTGGCCCCTGGCGCGGGCCGGATAAAATCCGGCGAAAACGGCAAAGGACTCGCGTCGCGCTGGTATCCTGAAACGTTGGCGCGCCGCATCCGGGAGATTGACGCGATCCGCGACCGCCTGACCTTTGTAAAAGGGGATGGCATGACGGTGATGGCGCGCTATGCTGACCGTCAAGAGGCCATATTTTTCATCGATCCCCCCTACACGGCGGCGGGTAAAAAAGCCGGGCGGCGTTTATACACCTGTTCCGATCTCGATCATGATGCTTTGTTCGACTGTGCAGCACGCCTGGCCGGTGATCTGCTGTTGACGTACAATGCGGATGATGCCATCCGGCAGATTGCTGCACAGCATGGTTTCGACAGCGAACCCGTCGCCATGAAAAACACGCATCATGCCCGCCTGACCGAACTGGTGATTGGACGTGACCTGGGCTGGCTGCGGCGAAGCAAAAAAGCCTAAAGGGGACGTTCACCCCGCCAGCGTGAACACGATCTCGCCGCCGGGCAGCAGCGTCTGCGCCTGGCTCCCGACCGTGACGGTCAGCGTCCCGGCGTTGGCATCGTCCGCGCGCAGTGCCAGCGCGTCCCGCGCCAGCGTGACGTGATAGTGCCCGCCGCGAATCACCAGCGTGAACGCCAGCCGCTCCCAGGACCCCGGCAAGCGCGGCGTGAAATGGACGACGCCGTCCGCGCGCAGCACGAACCCCGCGAAGCCCTGCACGATGATCTGCCAGACCGCGCCCGCCGCCGCCGTGTGAATCCCGCCCAGGAACTCGCCACCGCTCATCACCTTCTTGCTGGCATCGTACAGGTCAATGCTGGCCGCCTCGCGGAAGTAGGCATAGGCTTTGTCCGCATACCCGGCGTGCGCCGCGATCAGCGCGTGGACCGAGGGACTCAGCGAGGAGCCGTGCTCGGTGCGCGGTTCGTAGTAGTCGAAGTTGGCGCGCAGCACATCCCGCGAAAAGCGGTCATGCAGCGCCAGCAGTTGCAGCACGTCGGCCTGCTTATTAACCTGCGTCTCGACCGCGATCCCGGCGGGCCAACCCCAGTATTCCTCCGGGTGGATCAAGCGCTCGCGCAGTTTGTCCGGTGTGATGTCTTCCAGCGCGAAGTAGCCGTCGAACTGTTCGATCAGCTTCGTGTCCGGATCGGGCTGCGGCAGGGTGATGCGCGCGGCGATATCGCGCCACGCATCGACGTGCAGCCACGTCAAACCGAGCCGGGTCATCAGCGCGGCGAGTTCGTCGGGGTGCGTGCGCTGCATCTGCTCCGCGATCATGAGCGCCTGCGCCAGCGCATACTGCGACTGGACCAGCGTGAAGGCGTTGTTGTCCACATTCTCGTGATACTCGTCCGGCCCCAGCAGGCGGATCAACTCGTAGCGTCCCTTGTCCATCTTGAAATGCACGCGCGAGACGAGAAACTGCGCCACCTCGAAGGCGATCTCCGCGCCATAGCGCACGACGAAATCCCAGTCGCCGGTCACCCCGACATACTGCGCGATGGCGTAGACGATATCCGGCGAGATGTGAATCTGCCACGAGTTGAAATGGTTGTGAATCGGTCGCCCGGTCAGCACGTCGGTGAAGAACGTGTCGGGGAACAGCTCGTCGCCGGTTTTACCGCTGGTCCAGGCGTAGTATGCGCCGTAGTAGCCGAGGTTGCGGGCCTTGCGGCGCGCGCCGTCCAGCGTGACGTAGCGGTATTCCAGGATGTTACGCGCGATATCCGGCTGCGTGTAGATGAACACCGGCAGGTTATAGATCTCCTGGTCCCAGAAGGCCGCGCCCTGGTACACCTGGCAGGACAGCCCGCGCGCGCCCACCGGCAGCCGCGCGTGAGTCGGCGTGGCGATGGCGTTCTGGTACAGGTTGAAGCGCGCGAGCGTCTGCGCCTCAAGGTTGCCCGCGATCTCAATATCCATCGTGGCCCACAGCGCCTCCCAGCGGGCGGCATGGGCGGCCTGCGCCGGGACAAAGCCCGCCTTGAGCGCGGCGCGCGCGTCCCGGATGGCCTGCGCGCGCGGCGCGTCGGAGTCGTTGCTATGCACGATCTGCACCATTTTAGTCAGCGTAAGTGACTCGCCCGCCGCGAGATCAAACGTCATCGCGCGCCACACGCGGCGATCTTCGGCGTGGTGCGTGACGCGCACCGGTTCCGCGCCCGTGATGCCGGTCGCCGCCGCCACCGCGATCCGGATGCCGTCCTGGTGCGTGACCGTCTCGATCAGGTCGAGATCGGGTTCGTGGTGCAGGTCATAGCCCCGGAAGTGCTCGCCGTTCAGTGACCAGACGCGCCCGTCCACGCCCGTGATCAGCGTGATCTGCGCGGCGTCCTCAGCGGTGATGGTATACTGCATCGCCAGCAGGCGCACGTCATCCAGGCTGGCGAACCTGGACACATCAACCGCGATCACTTTGCCATGCGTCCCGCGCCACGTCTGCCGCCGCGTGAAAATGCCATGCCGCAAGTCAAGCGCGCGCCGGTAGGCTTCGGTTGTGCCGTCAAACATGCTCAGCGGTTCGCCATCGACCTGTACGACGGTATACAGGCCGTTGGGCACGTTGCAGAGTTCCGACCAGCGGCCATCAGGGGCCGTGTCCCAGGTATCGGTGACGATGCACGCTACAAAGCGGTCGGCTTCCCACTCCGCGAAGGTGCCGCGATAGCCCATGTAGCCGTTGCCGATCATCATGTTGCTGCCGGTGGTGACGAATTGTTCGGGGTCGA
>CAZMNL010000267.1:0-4835 GCA_964567525.1 uncultured Anaerolineaceae bacterium | reverse complement strand
GGTGGCGCTGTGGCGCTGGTGGCGGCGCTACCGGTACGGGCTGAGGATGATCGCATGGGTGTACGAGACGCTCTACGTGCCCGCACACCACCGCAGCCCCAAGCGCGATTACCCGGTGTAGGTATTGTTGCGGTAGACAGAAAGACGGCACATATGGAAATCATCAAAGAACACGCTACCCTGCTGATCGCGACGGCGGTCGCGTGGCTGTGCGTGGGTTTCCTTGCGGCGTTTCTATGAATTCATCATCGGCGGGGCCGCGATCCTGGCGACGCTGACCACGATCACGATCTGGAGTCTGTGGGCACTGGACGCCTACGGCATCAACGTGGACGGCACGGCAAGCGAAAAACCCAAGCGCGAGACCGCCCCCGCTGCTGCGCCGGACGATGCGCGCCTCTCGCTGCTGATGACGCTGCTCACGCCGGACGAGCGCGTCGCGCTCCGCCAGCGGTTAGAGGACAGCATGGCGGCGGACGGCGAACTCTCGCTGGCGGACCTGCTCGCCGATCAGCAGCAGGACGCGCGTCACCGCGCGCGGCAGGAATAAACAAGCGCGCGCAACTGCCTTGACTGAAAACTGACAACTGACGACTCGCGCCCCTCACACCCGCGAGGGGCGCGAGGCATACCACGCGGCGAAGCGCACCAGCGCATCCGTGACGAACACCGCGATCAGCACCGCGCCGAGCAGCACCGCGCCAGTCAGAATCCCGTAGTCCACGTCTACCCAGGTGCGCAGCGTAGTGTTCAGGTCCAGTCCGCGCAGGCCCAGGTCGCCAAACAGGTGATGCGCGAACAGGTCCGCACGGTGTACTGCGCTGCTGCGCGTCCAGTAGGCGCTGGTCAGCGGGTCGCGGTCCAGCACGCGCGCCCCGGCGCTGAGGCCCACAATCAGCCCGGCGAGCAGCAGCAGCGGGATCGCCATGTACAAAATCCCCAGGATCGTTTTCTGGCGCACGACCGCCGCCAGCGCCAGCCCGACCGCCGCGCACAACCCGATCCCCACCGGCACGATCAGCAGGGCCGCCGTCACCTGCGCCGCCAGCAGCAGGACCGCGCCCCCGGCAGAGACGCCCGGCGTGATGCCCAGCACGTGCTGGTCGATCACCTGGCCCTCATAGCGCGCGGTATCGCGTATCAGCAGGGCCACCGCCACCACGCGCGGGATCACCAGCGCGATCAGCAGCCAGCGCAGTTGGTAGAACACCGCCGCCCACCGCGCGCGAAAGACCAGCGCCGCCCCGTGACTGGTCAGCAGCACGTGGTCCCACGCGCCGCGATCCAGTTCCGCGCTGATCGCCTGCACGGTCAGCAGCAGCGCCAGCAGCCCGGCCACGTATTGCAGCATCACCAGCGGGAAGTACAGCACCGTGAACGCGGGATAGGTCAGCGGTTCGGACAGCAGCAGCGGTTGATCCAGCATCGCCCCAATACCGCCGACGAACAACAGCCCGCCCGCGATCATCAGCGCGACGACGCGCAGCAGCCAACGCTGCGCCCGCGTGCGACCGCGCACCGCGCGCAGCAGCAGCGCGCGCAGCACCGGGTTATCCGGGCGCGCCCAGTCGGGTAGATACCCTTGCGAAGTCTTCAGCAGCATGTCTCTGGCACGGCCCACGTACCTACTCCGCCCACCTGGCCTCGTCGGGCGCTTCCAGCGGCAGCGTGAAGTAGAAGGTCGAGCCTTGCCCCAGGCGGCTTTCGACGCCCAGCTTCCCGCCGTGCAGCTCCACCAGGCTCTTGACGATGGCGAGTCCCAGGCCGGTTCCTTCAATAGCGTCGGTTTCGGGCGTGCGCACACGGTAAAAGCGCGTGAAAATCTGCGTCTGGTCTTCTGGGCTGATACCGAGTCCGTCGTCCTCAATCGTGATCTGCACCTTGCCATCAAACGGGTCAATGCGCAGGGTGACGTGCCCTTCCGGCGGCGTATACTTGATCGCGTTGCTGACGAGGTTGGTCATAATCGGCGCGAGCCGGTTTTCGTCGGCAGGGATCAGCGGCAGGTCGTCGGCGATCTCGGCCTTCAGGTGCATGGCCTTTTCCCGGACCTGCATCTCAAAGCGTTCGGTGACAATCCGGGCCAGGTGCCCCAGGTGAACCCAGCTATAGCGCAGCGTGATCCCGCTTTCGATGCGCGCCAGGTCGAGCAAATCATCGATCAGGTTGCGCATGTGTTGGACGGCGGCCTGCACGCGCCGCGCGTAGTCCTTGCCCTGCGGGTTCAGGATGTTGGTCATGGTGATCAGGTCCATGTAGCCCAGAATCGACCCCAACGGGTTTTTGAGATCGTGCGAGGCGGTGGCGACCAGTTCGTTTTTGAGGTGCTCGGTTTCCTTGTAGGGCGTCACGTCGTGCGTCATGATCGACCAGCCGATCTCCGGCGCGGGTACGATGCTCACATGCAGGGTTTTACCGTCCCCGGCTTGCAGTTCGTCGGCCACTGCGCGGTTGATCGCCAGGGCGAGATCAAACAGCTTGCCAAGCTGCGTGTGCTTGAAGACCTCGGTAAACAGCTTGCCGGTATAGTCCTCACGCGGGGGCAAGTGGAAGCTGTGCATCGCGGCCTGGTTGACCAGCACCAGCCGGTGCTGGTGATCAACCACGATCACGGCGTTGGTGATGTTGCTGAGGATCGTGGCGAGCTTTTTACGCTCGCGCACGGTTTCGGCGTAGAGATTGGCGTTATCAATCGCGGCGGCGGCGCGCGCGGCGAGATGCTGCGCGAACTGCAAATTCTCCGCGCTGAAGGCGTTGGGCGTGCGGCTCTCCAGCGAGAGCACCGCGATCACGCGGTCCTCGCGCGAGATCGGCACGGAAAGCTGCGAGCGCGTGCCGGTCATGCCTTCGCTGAAGTCGGCGGACTGTGTTACGTCGGGCACATTGGCGGGCGTGTTGGTACGCGCCACGTGCCCGGTAATGCCGCGATCCAGCGGCCAGCTTTCCTGGCGCAGTGTTTCCCACTGTACCGGCTCGTAGCCATAGCCCACCAACCAGCGCATTTGCGCCTTGTCGTGATCGATCAGCGCGAGCGCGGCGGCATCGGCCCCGGTGAAGCGCAGCGCCCAGTCTACCGTCAGGTTCAGCACGCGCTCCACGCTGAGCGTATAGCTCAGTTCGCGGTTGATGCGGCTCAGGATTTCCATTTCCTGTACGCGGGCATTCAGGCGTTCGTCGGTGTGCTGGTACAGGCGCACATTTTCGAGCGTGATGGCGATATACGCGCCCAACGCACCCAGCAGCGAGCGCTGTTCCGGCGTGACCGGGCGATGAGTCACGCTGTTATCGGCGATGATCACGCCCTTGAACTGGTCCCCGATGTGCAGCGGCAGCGAGTAGAAACGCTTGAGATCGAGCGTGGTGATCAACCAGTTCACGCGCGAGCCGCTGTACGCATCGGGATCGTCCACCTCGACGATCTGGCCGCGCAGCCAGCGCCCCAGCAGCGGGTCGTCCGCCTTGCTGGAGATATCGTATTGCAGTTGTTCCAGCAGAAATTGGCTGTCGGGATCGGGCGCGGCGTGGCTGAACGCGGCAAAGTTGAGCGACTTCTGCGCTGGGTCGTAGAGCAGCACCAGGCTGCGATCAAAGGCCAGCAGGTCGGTGATTGCGCGCGTGATCTCGTCGAGTACGGCGGACTGGTCGAAGGTCGCGCCCATAGCCAGCATCACGTCCCGCAGGCGTGTGAGGTCCTCAACCTGCTGGCGCAGCGCGGTATTGGCCTGCTGAAGCTGCGCGCTGGTGTTCATCAGCGGTTCCAACAGCGTGCGCGACTGGTTGATGAATCCGTGATACAACAGGCCGCTGAACAGCGGGACCAGCACCCCCCAGCGCAGCACTGCCGCGCCGGGGCCGCCCGCCGCGCAATAGATGATTAAGATGAGGGTCCCGGACAGGCCCAGCACCAGCGCCCACGAAAAAGGGCGTTTGCGCCATGCCTGGACAAATAAACCGCGTTGCAAATCGGACAGGCTCACCGTCGGTCTTCTCCCCGTTGTGTGCTGGCAAAACATGCGGCGGCGATGGCATCGAGTACCTGGTTTGCCAGGATGAATTGGGACGAGCGCATATACGCGCGCTAAACCCCATTGTACCCCAGAGTCACTGAATTGACAGTTTGATGCAGGTTTGAGCCTTAAGCGTGCAGATAACACTCTATATGCGACCTGCTGCACCCCACCCAAACCGCCCGTTGGCAGGCGGCGCGGGGTCTGCTAAAATGCCGCCCGGCTCAGGAGGCCGGGACTATGCGCAAGTATCGTAATCAGATGTTGGTTGGGCTGGTGTTCATGACGGTGGTGCTGATCGCCGTGATCGCGGTCACGGGGGCCGGGGCGCTGGCCGATAAATTGCAGGATTACCCGCTGTGGCTGTTCGCGCCGGTCCTGGGGCTGAAGATCATCAACTGGGTGCTGCGTTACCTGGAATGGCGCTACTTCCTGAACGTGATCGGCGTGCGCACCGTGCGCGGTCTGCGGGCGCGCCCCGCCCCGAACCCCGCCGCGCCCGTTGTCCGCGAGCGTGACAGCGCGGTGCTGTGGCTGGCGGGACTCGCCATGTCGATCAGTCCCGGCAAGGTCGCGGAGGTGCTCAAGGCGCTGGTGCTCAAGCACCTGACCGGGATGCCGTTTGTGCGCAGCGCCCCGGTGATCTTCATGGAACGGCTGGTCGATGGGCTGGCGATCATCCCCATGACGACCGCAGCCATGATCGCGCTCGGCGGCGGCGTGGACTCCGGCGATATCACGCTGGGCTACGTGCGCGCGACGTTGATCGCGCTGACGGTCGTGCTGGGGATCGGCATGGTGCTGGTGCAGTTTCGCGGGCTGGCGCAC
>CAZMNL010000266.1:0-4841 GCA_964567525.1 uncultured Anaerolineaceae bacterium | reverse complement strand
TTGTAGGGCATGGCGAGCGGCGATCACGGCTCAATTTCCTGCCCTCCAAGACTTGTGGGTAATGGTATCCCCTGAGGGAGAGGGACCCGGCTCTGCCGGAAGGGTGAGGGCTGCACAGCAGATCATCTACCAACGCAGATGACTCCGATCAAAAATCAAAAAAATCCGTGTGTATCCGTGTCCCATCCTGTTTTTAATTTTCGTCCTGATCGCCAGCGTCCAACGCCCGGAACGCCGCGCGGTTCGACTGGATATCGAACCCTTCCCAGAACCGCTGGAAGCGCGTCTGCCCGCCTTCGAAGTCGCGCGAGGCGGACTCCTCCGCGAATAGCCCCGACTGTGTGATCAGCGCGCGCTTGAGATCGAAGTAGTCCGCGTCATCCGTCACGAAGTGGAAATATCCACCCGGCTGCATGATCCGGTGAATCGCCGGGATCACGGATTCGCGCAGCGGGTCCTGACCGCGCTTGCCGGGTTTGAGGACCGGCGGTGGGAACAGCACATACACCTCGCGGGCGGCGGTATCCGGCACGAGATTCAGCGCCAGCCGGAAGTCCGCGCGGATGATGCGCAGGTTGTCGAGTTCCGCGCGGGCGGCGCGGTTCACCGCGTCCCAGGCGGATTTAACGTGCCAGTCCATGCCGACGAAATATTCAGCGGGGCGTTGGGCCGCCTGTCTCACCACGAATTCACCGCGCCCGCAGCCGAGATCGAATACCAGCGGCGCAGCGACTCCGAACAGGTCCGGCGCAGAGATCGGCGGTTGTTCGTCGGGGCGATAGTAGAGATCGTCGCCGCTGTAGTCGCGGTAATAGGTGGCGAGCGCCTGCGGCGTGGGCGGCTCAACGCGGAAGCGTTTCAACTTCAGGCGTGGCATATCAGGCGTCCTGCTCCGGCATGTCTTCGTAGTGGATGGGATGGTGCGCGCCGTTGGGATGCGGCGGCGACGGTTTGAGCGAGCGCCCCGGCTTGATGCGCGCTGCTGCTGCGCGGTAGCGTTCGAAGCTCGCCGCTGAGTTGGTGTCCAGGCCGCGCTCGTTGCAGTAACGCACGTAAGAGGCGAAGTGGAACGTCGCGGTTTCGACTTCCAGCTTGAACACGTGGTTGATCACATAACGCAGTCCGCCGGATGATTCGTAGGCGTCGTACACAGGCGTGCGGTCGTAGGGTACGGTGCGCAGTTCCGCCGACCACGCGCCGTTTGCGCCATGCAGCAGCAAGTACTGCGCGCGCGGGTCACCGTTGAAGGGCACGCCAACCGCGCTGGTATTCAGCACCCAGTGATCCCCGATGTGGCGATCAAACGGGCGGTGGGTGTGCGCGCCGATGAGCACCGGCTGCGGCACGGCCTGCGCGCGTTCGAGTACTTCCGCGTCGCTCAGCCAGTGGCCTAAGCCGTCATTGAGCGCGAACGGGCTGCCGTGCGTGATGTGCAGCGCAGGCAAGCCCGGTATCTCGATCACCATGCGGTGCGGCAGGGCGCGCAGATAGGCGGCTTCTTCGCTGCTCAGCGCGTCCGCCACGTCCTGGAACGGAGCATAAAACGGAGTCATCCACTCTTCCGGCACATCCGGCCCGCGCCGCTTGAGCGCGTATTCTTCGTGATTGCCGAAGATCACGGGCCAGCCGGTCGCGCGCACCGCGTGCAGACAGGCGAGGCTCTGCGGCCCCCGATTGAGAATATCCCCATCGACGATCACGCGGTCGGGCGCAAGCTGTGCGATATCGCGCTGCACAGCTTCGAAGGCGGGCAGGTTGCCGTGAATATCGGACAGAATGGCTATGCGTGTCATGATAATAATGTCCTTATGCGTGGTTCTTCACTGGCAGAACGTCCTAGTATACCACACCGGTTTTGGGCGGGGCAGCCGCATTTTACACGCTGTTAAAACGGCCTTGTCGCGCGCTTAACCTCGGCGCGCGATACTGGTATGCAATGGCGTGACATTGCCACAGGAGTTCTATCTCCCTCTCAACACAGCAGCAACCAGCGCGCCCGGTGGACCGATCACCGGGCGCGCGCTGTGTGTGGGGTGGGGGGTATGGCGAGCGATCACTTGACAGCGCGCGGGATGCGGCTTATGCTGGCGCTCAGGTTTGCGTTGAAGGTTTCATGATCCCGGTCACTGCTGGGAAGGAATTAGACGATGCACGTGATGGTGACGATTGACCACCCCTGGAAACAGAGCTTTAACCACCAGATCATGCAGCAGGTGATCGCCGTGTTGGAGCAGGGGGGGCATACGGTCGATGCGCTCGACCTGCACGACGAAGACTTTGACCCGGTGATGCGCGTCGAGGAGCTGGCGGTCTATACGCAGGGTACGGTGCTTGATCCGAAGGTGCGCGACTACCAGCAGCGTATCCGGCAGGCTGACCACCTGGTGTATATCTTCCCGGTGTGGTGGGAAGTCATGCCCGCGCTGTTGAAGGGCTTCTTCGACAAGGTGTTTTTGCCGGGCTTCGCGTTTAACGAGGCGGACTTCACCCCGCGCCTGACGCACGTCAAGACCGGCACGGTGATCACCACAATGGGCGCGCCGGAGGTGATTTACACCTCGGTCGAGCCGGTGCTGTGCAAGGGCGTGCTGGAGGTCTGCGGGGTGCGGGCGACGCGCTGGTTCAACCTGACCGAAGTCTCGCTCAAGCCGCAGGACGCGCGCGACGCCTGGGTCGCGGAGATTCTCGACTACGTGCGCGCGCTGGATTAGGTGTGTGCCGTTTGCGTCAGGCAGGACAACTCCGAAAAATACGTGGCGGTCTGCTGCGCGATATTCTCCCACGTGAAGCGGCCCGACAGCGCGCGTGCGTTCGCGCCCATTTCCTGGCATAACGCGGCATTGTCCGCCAGGTCTTCGATGGCGAGCGCCAGCGCGGTCGGCGAATCGGGCGGGATCAGGCGCACATGCTCATCGCCGATCAGGTCGGCGGTTTCGGTTTCCGGGTGCGTGGTGATGATCGTGCAGCCGTGCGCCAGCGCCGCCAGCAGGCTCCCGCGCCGGAAGGATGCGCCATCGCGGAAGGGCAGCGCGACGAGGTCCGCGCCCAGCAGGTGCCCGCTGACGGCGGCGTTGTCCACAAACCCGGTCCAGTGGATGTGGGCTTGCAGGCCCAGTTCCTCCACCAGTTGATCGATCTCTTTGGCGTACAGGATGTTGGCGGGGTCGCTGGTGCCGGTGCGCCCGCCGATCATCAGCAGCTTGACGGGCAGTTGGTTGTCGTGCGCGGTGCGGAGCGCGTGCAGCAGCG
Source organism: uncultured Anaerolineaceae bacterium (assembly GCA_964567525.1). Taxonomy (GTDB): domain Bacteria; phylum Chloroflexota; class Anaerolineae; order Aggregatilineales; family Aggregatilineaceae; genus CAYRNY01. The sequence continues at coordinate 1,592 of CAZMNL010000266.1, read as the reverse complement.
TTTCGATCCCCTTGCTGGCGTTCAGAAACCCGAAATAGCCCACCACGATATCGCGGTCCGTGAAGCCCAGCGCCGCGCGCCACACCGAGCGGTTGTAGTCCGGCGGCACGTTGGGCTTGATGTTGGAGCCGATGGGGATATGCCGCAGGCTGGCGATGGACTTCTCCGCGCCGAGACGCCGTTCATCGCCACGATTGGTGACGATCACGCCGTCGCTGCTGCGCGCCAGAGTCAGCACGGCCTGGTAACGCAGCGGCCCGGCCTTCGGGAACAGGTAGGGCACGAGCAGGTCGTGGAAGGTGGTCACGACGCACGTACTGTCGATGCGGATCGGCAGCACATGCACAAACGCGGCCATGTTGTAGGCGGCGGCCTGGTACTGGATATCGACGACATCGAGCTTTTGCGCCTGCGCCCAGCGCCGGATGCGGCTGAGCGTGCCCCAGCCCCAGGTGTGCGCGTCGGCGGTGACGTGAGCGGGATCGTCTTTGTGGGCTTTGGCGGCGCGGTGATCGGTGAAGATGAAGACATCGTGGCCGAGGTCTGTCAGGGCGCGGGAGAGTTCCTGAGTGAACGCCCCCACGCCGCCCTGCATGGGCGGATATTCGCCCGTGATTTGTCCGATTCGCATGGATTCTTCCGGTTTATGGGATCAGGTGTCGATAGGATGCGGGTCAGGTTTCCTCGTGTTGACCCGTTGCCAGCGCGCGAACCACTCGCCGGTACGTGGCGATACGCTCGCGGCGCATGGCGGTCTTGTGTCCCAGCAGCGCTTTGACCCCTTCCTGCGCGATCTGGGCAAGGTAGCTTAACACCAGAAAGACCCGCAGCGCAAGGGCGAACCCGCGCCCGTGAAATTTGTGGAAGTAACGGATTTTGCTCTGCTGGAACAGAATATGCTTGCGCGTGTTGGCCTGTTCGGTGCTTTTGCCGCCGTAGTGCGTGATGAAGGCGTCGCCCAGGTAGACCACGCGCCACCCGGCATCTTTGGCGCGTTTGCACCAGTCGAGTTCCTCACTGTACATGATGTAGCCGGTATCCAGCCCGCCGATCTGATCGTAGACTTCGCGGCGGGCCATCAGCGCGCAGCCCTGCACCCAGTCCACGTCATACGTGCCGCCGTCCGGCTGGTCCTGCACGTAGAAGCGGCGCAGCATCGCGCCCGGCGCGATTCCCTGTAACCACGTACTCTCGAAGAATGCGACCGCGCGAGTCGGGAAGCGGCGGCGCGTGGATTGGTGCGATCCGTCGATGTTCAGCACGTGCGGGCCGACGATGCCCACGTCCGGGTGCGCGTCGAGATAGGCCACCATGCGGTTGAGCGCGTCACCCTGTACCAGCGTGTCGGGGTTGAGCAGCAGCACGTGCCGCCCGCGCGCGACTTCCAGCCCGCGATTGTTGCCGCGCACGAACGCGATATTCGTCTCCGCCGCGACCAGGTGTACCCAGGGATAGCGCGCGCGCACCATCTGCGGCGTGTCGTCGCGGCTGGCGGAATCGACGACGATCACTTCGGCGGAAACCTCACCCCCCGCGCGTGATTCATGAGAATCTGCATCCGGCGGGACGAGCGTCACGGGGGCGGCGGCGAG
>CAZMNL010000265.1:0-4857 GCA_964567525.1 uncultured Anaerolineaceae bacterium | reverse complement strand
GAAAACCCGGAGAAAACACGGGACGGTTTGCGGCCCCGTTCACGGAACAGATATCCTCTGGCAGCCTCTTTTTTCCTTAAAAATCTCTGTGTCCTCCGTGTACTCTGTGGTGGTTCTTTTTGCCCCGAAACTGAAACGCACCCGCGAACCTAAGAAAATCGTTAATTAATTCAACATTTGTTGACTTTTCTCTGGAGGCGTTCTAAAATCTCAACATGTCATAGACCGTGCGTTGGAGACTGGGTGAGCAGAACCATGCAACCATCAACGACGACAACATTCTGCTGTTTGTGTCTGGGCTGGAGGCGATAACGCCACAGAGCGGGCACAGCCATTACAACGCGCAAGCCAGCGGCTCTATACGGCGTGGAAGCCTCCACCTGACGCTTTCACCTCGTACAGAGCCGCTGGTTCTTTATGTTTATAGACCAACAGCTACCCGCGAATAATGCGGTAATCTCAACCTACTGAGGGAGATAACGCCCATGACAAGTGAACGCCGTGTTGACCACAACCAGATACGCACCAACCAGGTCTTGACCATCACCCTGCTGGCGCTGGCCTTCGTGCTGGACCTGCCCGCGCTGGCCGCCCTGACCGGGATCGCCATGCTGATCTCGGCGCTCTATCCCCCTGCGGGGCTGTTCAACCGCGTCTACCGGCACATTCTGCGCCCGCTGCGCGTCGTCCAGCCGGATTTCGAGCAGGATAACCCCGAACCGCACCGCTTCGCGCAGTTGGTCGGCGGGACGTGCGTCACGGGCGGAATGCTGATCCTGGCGGCGGGCGTGCCGCTGGTGGGCTGGGCGTTCGTTGGGATGGTGATCGTGCTGGCAAACCTGAACCTGTTCGCGGGCTGGTGCGCGGGCTGCATGATGTACTACTGGCTGAACCGCGCCGGAGTGCCCGGCTTCGACCGTGCCCCGATTGAGGTGTCGTCATGACCGAGCGCCTGCTGATTCTGTTGGGATTGGCCGTGCTGGGCGTGATTGCCTACCGCGTGTTTCGCGGATGGCAGGTGTGGCGGGCCGGACGTGTCGCCACGCATGATCCGCTGCTGGCCGCGCTGCGCCCCGGCGTGCCCGCGATCCTGTATTTCACCACGCCGCAGTGCGCGCCCTGCAAGACGCAGCAGCGCCCGGCCATCGCGCGCCTGCTGGCTGAACTCGGCGACGGCGTGCAGGTGATCGAGATCAACGCGCTGGAACAGCCCGACGCCGCCGACCGCTGGGGCGTGCTGAGTGTGCCGACCACGTTTGTCCTGGATGGGGCCGGGCGTCCACACCAGGTTAATTACGGTGTGGCGGGCCTGGATAAGCTGCGCCAGCAGATCACGCGCTTAGCAGCGTAAGCGCCTCGCGGCGTAGGTCGCAGCGCACCAATACCGCATAGCTCACGATCACGGGTGCTGTCTGTTCGCAGGCTGCGCCCGTAAAGTTTGCAGTGTTCAGTTGGGGCCGGGCAACGCGTCGGGGCAAAGGGGTGTAGACAAGAGTTGATAGTGAGATTGGCGCGTTTACGGTTGGCCCTCTCCCGTGTGATACCGCCTTTTGTAGGGGCGAGTTTCCAAACTCGCCCGAAAACGCGACAATCCACCCCGGACGCAGTCATTTTCGACTGACCACTGAAAACTGTCTACTGACGACTCCGCACCTACTTCGGCACGGGCGACGGCGTGCGCGTTTCGCGCGGGGGCAGGAACGGCGTCTGAGTCGGTGTGAAGCTCGGCGTCAGTGACCACGTGGGACTCGGTGTCCAGGTGTAGGTCGCGGTGGGCGTGGCGGTCGGCGTCGGAGTCAGGGTAGGGGTGCTGCTCGGCGTCAGGGATGGTGTCACGGTCAGCGTCGGCGTGGGAGTCGCGGTGGCGCTGGGCGTGGGCGTCAGCGTCGGCATGGGAGTCGCGGTGGCGGTTGGTGCGGGCGTGACCGTGCCGGTTGAAGTGGGCGGCGGAGTCAGCGTCGCGGTGGGCGTCGCGGTAAATGTCGCGGTCGGTGTCGGCGTGGTCGTGAGCGTCGGCGTATCAGTGGGCGCGGTGGCGACGGCGGCGGTCAGCGTCAGGTATGTGACGGCGGCGGGACTGTCTTCAGCGGCGAGAGTGGGCGTATCTGCGGGTTGCAGCGGGAGCGGCGTGAAGGTCGCGGTCCCGGCGGGCGTCTGGCTCATCGCGTCGAACAGGCTGCCATCGCCGGGATCGAGCGGGATCGTCGCCGTCGGAAATAAGAACGCCGCCCCGGTCGGCGACGCTGGCAGTGCTGCGGCGGATGTAGCGAGACTATCGCCGCCGGGTATGTCGGGTGCGGCTCCCGATGGGGGCGCGACACCGTCCAGCGTGAAGGTCTGGTCGAACAACTGCCCGCGCGCGCCGAGTTCGCCCTGCGGCTGGTTATTGACCGTCAGGCGCAGACCGGCGGCGTTATTGGCGCGCACGCTGACGCTGCTGCCCCCAACATAGTTCAGGATCTCCCCCTCATCCGCGACCCCTTCGTAACGCATTTCGCCATCAGTTTCTACCCGTATCCAGGTGCGCTGCACGATCTCGATGATCACCGTAACGCTGGTTCCCGTGATGGGGGGTGGGGTATAGCCCGGCGTGTCACCGGGGGAATTGGTCGGCAATTCACCGCCGGGCGCATCGCTGTCATCCGGCGCGGGGGGTGTCTCATCCCCCGCCGGTAGATCGTCCTGGTCCATGCTCTCAGAAGTCAGCGCAGGCGTGATTGGGTCACGGGTGACGGGCTGCGTTTCGGACGTGGACCAGCGATCAATCGCGGTATAGCCACCGAGCACCACAGCGACTACAATCGCCCCGGCCACAATCACGATCATGATATTGCCGAATACCCCGCGCGTGCGGCGCATGGGGCGCGGGCGGCGGGCAGAACGAGCAGGATCAGCAGCGGGCGCATTGTTGGCGGCAGAGATGGGCAGTTCCCCCCGGCGGCGGCGGCGAAACGGGCCTTTGTCATCGCCGATCTCCGCCAGCAGCAGTTCAATATCCAGCCCCAGAAAGCGCGCATAATTGCGCAGGAAGCCCTGCGCCTGGACCTGCGTCATGCCGGAATAGTCGCCCGCTTCCAGCGCCTCCAGAAAACGGGCGCGAATGCGGGTGCGTTGTTCGACCTGGTTGATCGACAACTCCAGGGCTTCGCGTGCTGCGCGTAGGTGCTGCCCGATCTGCTGTGCGTCGTTCACACCTCGATCTCCATTGTGCCAGCGGGCCAACGTAACAAATGCGGGTGTTGGTTGCAGCACCCGCATGGACAAGCATACTGTGTTTCGATGCGTCTGACGACACTGGCTGCGGGGTCACCGGACCGCCGCGCTTAGTCTTCGTCAGCCTCTTCGGTTTCCGCTTCAGCTTCCTGTTCGGTTTCCGTCTCGGCTTCCACTTCGACTTCCGTCTCGGCTTCCGCGACCGGGGCCGCTTCCTGCTCAGCTTCGGCTTCCGCTTCGGCTTCCGTTTCGGCGGCGACCACTTCGGCAGCTTCCGCTTCGGCGGCGTCATAGACGGCGGCGGCTTCCTGCACCGGTTCTTCTTCGCCCTGGATGCCCAGGTCGATCAGCGAGGGGACCTCTTCACCGTTGAGGTAAGGCTGTACTTCTTCTTCGCGCAGGATCACAACCTTGATCACCGGGCTGGCCTGCGCGCTGATGCGCACGGGCACGTCATGCATGCCGAGTTCGCGCAGCGGGCGCTCGCTGACCCGGCGGCGGTCGATATCGACGCCGGTCTTTTCGAGGATCGCGTCCGCGATATCGCGCGTGGTGACGGAGCCGTAGAGCTTGTTGTTCTTACCGGCTTTCATGCCGAAGACCAGTTCGACGCCGTCGATGTTGGCGGCGGCTTCGCTTTCCATAGCAATCAGGCGTTTGCGGTTGACCTTCGCCTGTTCGATCAAACGTTCATTTTCTTCGAGCGCTGCCGGGGTGACCTTGGTCGCCAGCCCGCGCGGGATCAGGTAGTTCCGCGCGAAGCCGTTGGCTACATTCACCACGTCACCCGCCACACCGTGCTTGTAGATATATTCTTTGAGGATAACCTTCATCGCCGGGCCTCTCTTGCTTTCACGATTTGCAAGGCGTAATCATACCGCAATCACGATGCTAAATCCAGGGCGAAAATGATCACCACAGAGACACGGAGGCACAGAGGCGCGCGCAGCAAGAGAAAAACTGTCTCTGCACACAATCGCCACCGCCCACCGATCACCGCCCACCCGCCGCTTTTGCTTATCGCTTACAGCTTAAAGCTTACCGCTTCACCCCCCCTGCCGCACCCCCAACAGCACCCGCTGCGAGAGCAGCAGCAGGTCGCCGGTCTGTGTGCCGGTGTGCGCCGCCACGACGGGACATTTCACCTTCAGGACGAAGTAAATGTTAGCGTTTACGTCGCTGAGCGTTTCAAAGTTCGCCATGCCTTTTGCAATGATCACGTCTGCGGTGTGGAACACGTCACGAAAGGCCGGGGAACAGTGATCCAGCGGCGTGCCGAAATAGCTGCTGCCGGTTTCAATCACGGGCGCAGCGGTGTGCATCGCCACCTGCACCGCGTCGGCCATCAGCACGTCATTGGCGATGGGGCCGGACTTGACCGCGTAGGTGGCTGTGCCGGGGGGCAGCGCCTCGACCAGCAGGCGGTCAAAGACGATCTCGCCCGCGTTATCGCCCAGCACCAGGATACGCCGCGCCAGCGACACGTCGCGCTGAAAATGCGTGTAATGGTCCAGGCCCCACGTCACGGCGCGCCTCTGCTACCAGCGCCGCCATATCGACCGACTCGATAATGTTCAGGTCCAGCTCGTTACCCAGCGCGGCGACCTGCACTTTCTCTTCCTCATGAACCTGGTGATCTTCACC
>CAZMNL010000264.1:0-4879 GCA_964567525.1 uncultured Anaerolineaceae bacterium | reverse complement strand
CACCCCGGCCCGCGCGATGTCCTATGAGCATCCGCACCGCACTTATCACGTCCACTGGCGCGGGCAGACACTGGGACGCATCTTCGAGCTGCACCCGAAGCTCATCGATGGCCGGGCCTCGCTGCTCGACATCGACCTCCGGATCCTGCAAAAGCTGGAAGCAATCCCGGCCAAGTACCGCCCGCTGCATCGCTATCCGTCAAGCGCGTTCGATCTCTCGGTGGTCGCCGGTACGCGGGAATTGGTTGGCGACATCCAGCGCCGCCTGGCCGAACTGGCCGGCGAGAGCCTGGTCAGCATCGAGTACCTCCGCCGCTACACCGGCCCGCCGCTCCCGGAAGGCAAGCAGTCCCTCTCCTACCGCCTGACCGCGTTTTCCCCGGATCACACGCTGACCACCGGCGAAGTCACGGCGATTCGCGAGCGAATCATCGAAGGGATGAAGCAGGCCGGCTACGAACTGCGGCTCTGAGGCGCCACCGTTACCCAACGCCGGCTGCTTGTCACAAGGACGAGACAGAACGATCCCTGGGAACTCTCCCTCCAAAGCTGGCGGCCGACGTGAGCAGCAGAACCGCCAGGAGCGAGACAAGAATCGCATCCCAATACGGGGGCTTGGGGACCCCGGCTTCGACCTGGCCCATCGTCAGACAGAGCACGGCATGGGCTACCGCGAACCCTTCATAGAGCCCGGGAAGGATGAGAGCCATCAGGATGGCCAGCATCCACTTTCGTATGCGAACCCCTCGCGCGGCGACGGCCCAGTAGCCCAGGCCCGCCAGCACCCGCCGCGCGTACAGAAATTTGTGGTGATCGCGCTCGCCAGAGCGCGGCCAGTCCATGCTCGCCGAAGCATCCAGCACCAGGTAAACGGCGAGGTCTTCTTCGTCTTCCAGCAGCTTGATAAACGGACGCTGCAACCGCGCGTAAATGTTCCAGTCCACGCGCCGCAGATCGTCGCCGCGCACATAGTTTCGGTAATCGGCGAATTCGATACTCGTCCCGCGCCGCGAAGACCGGCGTTCGCCCTTGATCGCCCCGGCGCGCACCTTGTTAACAATGATCGTGAGCTGGTCCAGCTTGCGCAGCGTCTTCTCGTCAAAAATGCGTTCAGCCATAAAAACCTCTACGTAATGTCCTGCCGGTGAAACAGGTACACGGTCAAACCCACCAGGGCGCACACCCACACGACCAACAGCACCGTCGAAAACGTCATGCTGTCGGAAAACTCGGCGACATTGCTGAAGAAATCAAAATTTTCGCTCTCCGGGATACCGCGTGCGAGCCAGCTTTTGATATTTGCCACGTTATAACTGGGCGTGAAGCGATAAGCGTAAATCAGTTTGGGATAGTCCAGCAGGTGCGCCAGCAGCAGCAGCGGCAAGATCGATAACCCCTCAACGTAGGTCAACACGATCCCGGCAATCGCCCCGCCCAGGATCGAGCGCATCGCCATTGCCGACAGCGCCGCCATGCTCGCCGCGATCAGCGTCAGCGTAAACGCCAGCCCCGCCTGTTGCAAATAGTCCCCGGTGAATGCGGCGATCACCGGGCCGCTGATCGCCGGGCCGTGACTGCCGCCCGCGATCTCGGTCAGCACGATCATTCCGCCGCCGTAGATCGCCGACATCAGGCTAAACGCGGCGATCACGAACAGGCCGACCGTGATGAACTTGACCAGCACCACCGCGATCCGGTTGCTATGCGGCAGAATGTTTTTCCACGTTCCCCACTGGTACTCCCCGGCGAATACGAACGACGTGAACGCCAGCACGATCACCCGCCCCAACAGGCTGTTGGGGAAATCCCACACGCTGATCGCCTGCTCGGTCCAGTCCACGCCATCCAGCCCCAGGCGCTCCACGCCCTGATCGGAATGCATGGAAGGCACCAGCGCGATCAGCAGCGCCATCACGACCATGAAGGCCAGCGCCCCAACCGGAAAAATCCAGATCAGAAACCCGGCCACCCAGCGATTACCCGCCGTCTTGGTCCACTCCGCGCGGAAAAGACTCAGCAACGCCCCCACTCCAACACCACTCAGGACGTGATATCCTGGCGGTTAAACAGGTACGCCGCCAGCGCCACCAAACCCACCACCCAGGCCGCCAGCATCACCAGCGAAAAACCCACCGGGTCCGAGAGTGTGATCGCCATGTCCGGCTCGCCCTCGAAAAGCACCATATCCAGCGCCTTGTGATCGTTGATCCACGATATCACGTTCATGATGTTGTACAGCGGCGTGACACGGTACAAGTGTACGATTTTGGGAATATCCAGAAAGTAACCGATCAGAATGAAGCCGATGATCGAAGAACTTTCAGCGACCGTCATCACAAAACTGGCGATCACGCCGCCCAGAATCGAGCGCGTGAGCATCGCCGCCAACGCCGCATAACCCGCCGAGATGATCGTGGTCGTGAACGCGGTAGACGCCTGGATCGCGTAATCTTCGGCAAACTGAACCAGTACATCGCCGCTCAGCGCAGGGCCGTAGGACTGCCCGGCGATTTGCAGCAGCAGCCCAAAACCCACCGCCACCAGGATCGAAGTCAGCACAAACACCAGCAGCACGAATGCCCCCACCGCGAAAAACTTGGCGACGATCAACGCCGTGCGGGTGTTACGCGGGACGGTGTTTTTCCACGTCCCCCACTGGTACTCCCCGGCAAAGACCACCGCCGTGAATCCCAGCAGGATCACGCGCAGAAACGGGTGATTCGGAATATTCCACACGCCCACCGCCAGATCGGTCCAGCGGTAAGTTTCCTCGACGCCGAAACTGGCGCGCGCGTCGCCATCCAGCACCAGGATCAACGCCAGCAGCGCGATGAACAGCGCCGCCATAATCGGGAAAATCCACACCAGCCCAATCGCCACCCAGCGATTACCGGCGATCTTGACCCACTCGGCCCGAAACAGACTCAGCGCCGCGCGCAGCCGGTTTGACTCAACCATGCGCAAACTCTTCCTTTACTACCGAGAGGAAGTATTCTTCGAGCGTCTGGCGCTGGCTGGAAACCTGGTACACATCCAGACCGTGCTCGACCAACCGCCGGACCACGTGTGGCACATCCTCGCGCAGCGCATTGACCACCAACGCCTGACCACCATCAGCGGATACCGTCCAGTGCTCGCTGAGGATGGCCTGCGCGCGTTCCAATGGCGCTGCTTCCACGCGCAGATAACTTTTACCTTCGAGCAAGTGCGCGACCGATCCCTCGCGCACGATCTCACCCATATTGATGATCGCCACGCGGTCGCAGACCTGCTCGATCTCGCCCAAAAGATGACTGGACAGAAACACTGTCTTGCCCTGTTCATCCACCAACTGGCGAATAAACGCGCGGATTTCGTGCATTCCGCCCGGATCGAGTCCGTTAGTCGGCTCGTCCAGGATCAACAGGTCAGGATCGGTCAACAGCGCCGCCGCCAGCCCCAACCGCTGCTTCATACCCGTCGAGTAGCCCTTAACGCGCTGGTGGGCACGTGCCGCCAGCCCGACCTGTTCCAGCAGTTGATCAATACGCGCCGGGTCATGCTGGTTAGCGGTCCAGGCCAGCACTTCGAGATTGCGCCGCCCGGTCAGAAACGGGTAAAACGACGCGCCCTCAACCAGCGCCCCCACACGGCGCAGCACGTGGTGCTCGCGCCGGGAATGCTGCCCGTAGATGTACGCATCGCCCGCCGTCGGCAAAATCAGGTCGAGCAGCATTCGAATAGTGGTGGTTTTGCCCGCGCCATTCGGCCCTAGAAAACCGTACACCTGCCCGGCCCGGACTTCCAGGTTGACGCTGTTCACGGCCACAATACGTTTGCGCTTGCGCCGCCCGAAAATCTTGGTCAGCCCTTCGGTGTGGATAGCTACCGTGTCGCTCACCGCGCGTTACTCTACCGCCGCCGTTGGAACCGGCAGCGCCTCCAGCAGCGGGACCAACCGCACCAGCAGCAAAATCTGGAACAGGCGAAAGGCCATTACCACGCGGACCGCGCTCGATATGGATGGCTCGCGCAAGGGGATCAACAACGACTCGACTAACGCCTGCCGCTGCTCAAACAGCAGATTCGGTTGGGTTTCTGCTGAAAGCCGCCACCACTGCTCATAGAGCGTCCAGACGACTTCTTCGAACGTGAACGCGAATTCGACCTCCCACGCCTTGACGTGCTGCATAGTCGCCAGCACTTCGAGCGTCTCCGCGATGCCGCCAACCAACAGGTGACGCAGCGCGTTCTCACGGTCGGTGCGCAGAGCATCGATCAATTCCTGCACTGAAAACGCGCCAACCGATCCCGCCGCCAGAACTGCCGCCAGCGAACTGTACTGCTTGGATGACAGCTTGCTCTGCACAACATTGAGATACGCGTAAAACGAACGGGCGACTTCACGCGCGGCCCTGGATTCGGGCGTATCAAGCGCCAAAAGATAGGGATGCAGCCGCCACAGATCATCAGGCGAAGGTTCAGTCAACAAACGCAGCACCAGCGTGTTAGATATCGTCATCACTTATGCTCCTGCCGGAACCGGCACGCGCGCCAGCAGATCAGTGATCACGTCGTCGGTGGATACACCCTCCGCCAGCCCTTCGAAATTCAATAGAATGCGATGCCGCAGCGCTGCGTGCGCAGCCGCCTGCACATCCTCAAATGCGACATTGTAGCGGCCCTCTAACAGCGCGTGGACTTTCGCGCCCAGCACCATCGCCTGCGCACCGCGCGGGCTGGCCCCGTAACGCACGAACTGCCCGACCAGCGTGCCCGCGCTCAAGTCGCTTTCCGGGTGCGTGGCAATCACCACTTCGGCGATATACTGGCTGACGTGCGAGGCCACCGGCACCTGTCGCACCAGATCGCCCATTGCAATGATGCGGTCCCCGCCGGT
>CAZMNL010000263.1:0-4889 GCA_964567525.1 uncultured Anaerolineaceae bacterium | reverse complement strand
GCAGCCAGGCGTGCAGCGGGAACTGCGAGCTTTTGCCGATGGTCCCGATGATCAGCAGCACGCTGATCACGGTCGCCGCCTTGCCAATGGACAGCCCAAAGAACAGGTCCGGCGCGTCCAGTTGGGTCAGGTGGTGCAGCATCTCGCTGTTATAAAGAATGTCGCGGAAATTGAGCGTGTAGCCGGTCCCCTCAAACGTCCCGGTCGCCACGAACAGGTAGCCGATGCCGACCAGCATCAGCACGTCCGCGACGCGCGTCGTCATGAAGGCTTTGACGCCCGCTTCCATCGCGCTCTTTTTGTGGAACCAGAAGCCGATCAGCGAGTACGAGCAGAAGCCCATCACCTCCCAGCCGACAAACAGCAGCAGCAGGTTATCGGCAACGGTGAGGGTCAGCATCGCGCCCGCGAAGAGCGACAGGTACGCGAAAAAGCGCGCGTTATGCGCGTCCCCGCGCATATACCCGGCGGAGTAAATGAAGATCATCAGCGCCGCCAACGGGACCATCAGCAGCATATACGCCGTCAGCGGGTCCACCATCACGCCCATGCGGAAGGTGTGCGCGCCGATATCCAGCCATTCGAGCGAACTGCCGTAGACCTTGTCGCCCAGTGTTTCGTCGGCCTGCCACACGGTCTTGACGAACAGGACCATGCTCAGCACCCACGACAGCCCGATACCAACGACGGCAGTGATCTGGCTGGCGACCACATTCCGCCCCATGCCGAGTATGATCGTGACAAAACTCAGCAGCGGGAACAGCATAATCAGCCAGGGCAAATAATCGGCATCTAACCAGTTAACATCCATAAGCAACCAATCCTGTTTATAAAGAGTGGTCAGTGGTCAGCCATCAGTTTTCAGTTGTTAGTTTTCAGTTCACAGTTGTCAGTTGTCAGTTGTCGGTAAAGCATGTTGGTTCGCTGCCAACGGACCCTTAATTTTTACTGACCACTGTTCACTGACCACTGTTTACTGACCACTGATAACTGACGACTCCCTACCATTTCATGATGTCGAGTTCGTCGGCGATCACCGACTGGCGACGACGGTACATGCTGATAATCAGCGCCAGACCGACCGCCGCTTCTGCCGCCGCGATCACAAACACAAAGACCGCGAACGCCTGCCCGCTGAGGTCGGCGGGCGTGCCGTAGCGCCAGAACGCGACGAGATTGATATTAACCGCGTTCAGCATCAGCTCAATACTCATCAGGATGGCAATCGCATTGCGCCGCGACAGCACCCCGAACATCCCGATGCTGAACAGGCCCGCCGCCACCACCAGGTATAACCATAGCGAAACCATAAGCGTCTCTTTTGCCTCGAAAAAATCGCGTTATCCGCGCGCCCTAACCCTCGCCCGATGCCTGGTCCTCGCTGCTGCCAGGGTTGACCAGCAGCACCGCACCGATCAACGCCGCCATCAGCAGCACGGAAGCGACCTCAAACGGCAGCATGAAGCGGTCCGGGTCCACCAGGTCCTTACCCAACTGCACCAGCGACTCGTCCATATCGACTTCCACCGGGTCTTTTTCCGTAAAATCGGCGTTCCAGTGGTCATCAATGCCCCACTCGTCCATGATCGGCGTAACCACCGACACCAGCAGCAGGAAGAAGATCAGCGCCAGCGCCAGGTTGACCGGCCACTGTTGGTTGAGGATCGCGGGCATGTCGGTCACGTTGGGCGTCAGCATCACCGCCAGGATGATCAGAATCGCAATCGCGCCGATGTACACCACGATCTGCACGGCGGCCAGGAACGGCGCAGCCAACAGCACGAACAGGCCCGCCACCCCGAACAACGACACCATCAGGTACAGACCGGCGTGCATCAGGTTACGCGACGTGACCACCAAAAGCGCACTACTCAAGGTGAGCGCGCTAAAGACCAGGAAAACCAGCAGTTCAACCGTAATATCCAATGCAGCCCCTCCTAGTCACCTGCGCCAGCGGGCGCAATCTCTTCAACCGGGCCATCGACCGCCGCCAGCCGCGCCGCGATGTGCGCGCGGTCCCGGCGGCCCCAGTTCGCCAGCAGCGCGCCCACGCCCAGGATCATGCCGAGGTTCACCAGCAGCAGTACCACCGTCGGCCCCAGCGCCTCACCGAAGCTGTTGATCGAGTCCGTGTTGGGGATCACCTTCCACAGGAAGGCCACCACCATCAGGTTAAGCAGGCTCAGCGGAACCAGGAACTTCCAGTTGAAGTTCAGCAGGTGGTCGATGCGCAGGCGCGGCAGCGTCATACGCACCCAGATCATCACAAAGTAAGCAAACAGGCTCTTGATCAGCAGGTAGAAAAACCCCAGCGGGATGATGTCTTCGGCGAAGGGGCCTTTCCAGCCGCCCATGAACAGCAGCGCGGTCAGCACACCGAGCGTAAAGGCGTGCAGGAACTCCGCCACGTAGAACATGCCGAACTTCATGCCGGAGTATTCGACGTGAAAGCCGGACACCAGCTCGGACTCGGCTTCGAGCAGGTCGAACGGGCCGCGCCCGGTTTCCGCCTGCCCGCTGATCAGGAAAATCAGCACGGTCAGCGGCACGGCGAACAGGTACATAATGTGCTGGGATTCGACAATCGTTTGCAGGCTCAGCGAACCGGCCATCAGCACCGGGACCAGCAGCGCAAGCACCAGCGGCACTTCGTAGCTGATCAACTGCGCCACCGCGCGGAAGGCCGACACCAGCGCATATTTGTTATTGCTGCCCCAGCCCGCCATGATCACGCCCACCGTGCCGAAGGCCCCAACCGCGACCAGGTACAGCACCGCGATATTCAGGTCCGCCCCGATCCAGGCGGCGCTGAACGGCACCACGACCCAGATCAGCATGACCGACATGGCCGAGACAATCGGCGCGAGGTTGTAAACCCAGCGGTCTACCCCCTCATTCATAATGTCTTCTTTGATAAGAATTTTGACAGTGTCCGCGATGGACTGTACCAGCCCGAAGGGACCAACCCGGTTCGGGCCGACCCGGTCCTGAAAACGGGCGGCGACCTTGCGTTCCAGCCAGATGCCGAACAGCGTCCACATCAGGCCAAAGCCGCCGACCACAAACACGCCCAGCGTGCGCGCAATCACGTAAGCCAGGTCGTGCGACAACCCTAAATCTTGCAGAAAATCTACCATCCGTCGTCTTCTCCGGCGTCATGCAGTTTACCGCGTGTGTGAGCCTACCGTCCCGGTGCGCACCGATCCAGCCGGTGGCGCATCACGGCACACGCTTTCGGTCGACAGCAAAAGGCCGGCAGCAGCGCGCATACCGGCCCGGACCATGCTATCCCCATTCCAGCGCGTTTTTGCGCCACACGTACACCAGCGCCACCACGAGCAGTGTGATAAACACGACCATCTCGAAGAGCGCAAATAAACCCAGTTGGTTGTAAGCCAGTGCCCAGGGGAACAGGAAGATCAGTTCCACGTCAAAGATCACGAAGACCAGCGCATAGACGTACCATTCCGCGCGGAACTGCGCCCGCGCCGGGCCGCGCATCTCAACGCCGCATTCGTAGGCTTTGTTTTTCACAGCGTTAGGCCGCCGTGGGGCGAGGAGTTTGGCGATAATAATCGGCGTCGCGGGCAGAATCCAACCCAGTGCAAAAAATAATCCTACAAAAACCCAGTCATTCATCAGTTAAACTTCCCCCTCCAGCAAAGTCGGCTCGGAATAGGGTCAACGATTGTCGGTGGTTTTTGCCACCGCCACGTAGTATAACAACACCCTAACTATCGGGCAATCTTAATCTAAACATTGTGATTGGCGCTGATTGTGCGGATACTGGCTCGTGCATCACCGCCCCCCATTCTAGCACACGCCCCGCCGATTACAAAACATCGCGTGCATCAGGGGCGTGTTTCAAATCCGGGGCGAAAAAATCTTACCACAGAGGACACGGAGGACACAGAGAAGGTTTCTTGAGGAAAAAGCAGAGAAAAGCGGGGGGGGGGCAAACGGCCCACCACGCCTGCCCGATGTCTCTCTGTCTTGACTTTATCTTTTGTTGCTCTGTGGTGAATTGCCGTTCTGACCCCAATCTGGAATGCACCCTGCGTCAGGGTCCACACTGCCGGAAAGCTGCAAAAAAGGCGTAAATTTCTTGTAAGACGCTTGCCATAACCGCCAAAAGCGGTTAATTCTATTGTCAGGGTCTACCAGTCCCCGGTCACACACTTCAACTCATGGCTTATTGTTTGGGGGCTGTATTGGGTGAGATAAACCCCTAAGGAGAGAAACATGTCTAAGAAAATGCGTTACCTGGTGTTCGTGCTACTGCTGATTGTGCCGATGGTCCTGGCGGCCTGCGGTGGTGACGACGATGACGATAAGAAAGACGACGATGTAAAACTGAACCAGGACTTCACGTCCGAGATGGGCGTGAGCTTCAAGTACCCTGAAGGCTGGGCCGCCGCCGAAGATTTTGACACGATCTACATCGCCAATAAGCAGGAACTGCTCGACCAGATGCAGAGCGGCGAAGCCATGAGCGATGCCGCCCCCAAGGAAGGCGAATTTGGGGCCGTAGTCGTGGCGATGCCGCTGGCCGACATGGGCATGGAAGAGATGACCCTGGACGATCTGTTTGAAATGATGACTCAAGGCATGACCGGCGAAGGCATGACCCCCAAGGGTGACGCCGAAAACATCAAGATCGGTGGCAACGACGCCAGGAAGCTCGGCGTTTCCGACGATGAAACCAAAGCGGACGGCGTGATCTACGCCTTGATGGACGACGGCGTGTTCGTGATGATGGTCGGTTTGGCCGCGGAAGGCAAAATCGGTGATTACGAAGCGACCGCGCTGAAGATCGCCGAAACCATCCAGTACACCGCGCCTGCCGCCGAGTAAGTCTCCCGGCATCATCCGGTTCGGTACATCTTACG
>CAZMNL010000262.1:0-4926 GCA_964567525.1 uncultured Anaerolineaceae bacterium | reverse complement strand
GTACGGCGTGCGTACTCCCCCTTTCTCGCGCTCGCTTCGCGAGCATGGGATGGGATAGGGGCCGGTTCTCGGCAAAACAGGCCGGGACCATTCTGCCTAAAACCCAACCATACGTCCCCTACGAATCAAAATGCCCCCAATCTATACTTGAGCGTTTTGGAAAGGGAGAAGAATGATTTTCAGTGAAACAGTCATCGATTATGGCTCAAACGTAAAATAGCCACACCCGTACAATAGGCAGTGACTGCCCAACCAGCTAAAAAGGCCAGATGACGATGACCGCCAAGTCGATTCACCAGTGTGCCTGTCCGGATCGTCAAACGCCACCGTCACGGCGTAATCGTCCAGCGCCATCAACTGCGCGACGAGATCGCTCAGCGGCTCGGCTTCGATGGTTTCCAGCACAGTCTGCGCATAATTCAGGTCGCTGATCGCATCGAAAACGCCCGCATCCTCAAACCGCACGTTGATGCTCTCGACGCGCGAGGTGCCCATCTGCGCCAGTTCCGCGCCGGAGTCTACGTCCCACAGGCGCACGGTGCCGTCGGTGCTGGACGAGGCGACGCGCGCGCCGTCCGGCGACCACGCCACGCTCATCACCCAATCGGTGTGGCCGGTCATGGTGGTGAGCAGGCTCCCATCCGCCGCATTCCAGACGCGCACCGTCTGGTCCAGGCTGGCCGAGGCGATACGCGCGCCGTCCGGCGACCACGCCACTGCGCGCACCGGTTCGCTGTGGCCGGAGAGCGTGTGTTGGCGGTCCATCGTCGGGGTGTAGAGATACACCCGCGCGCCGCTGCTGATCGCGATTTGCGATCCATCCGGGCTGTAGGCGGCGCTGCGCGCATCATCAGCAGGCAGAGCCAGCAGCGCGCCGCCGCCCGGCTGCCCGGTCCCCGCAGCGGGAGTCACGGGCTGCCCCGGCGTGTGATCGCCACCCTCGCTTTCGCACGCGGCCAACAGGGCCACCAGGAAAACCGCGATCAAGAATCCGGTGAGTACACGCGTGCGGCGGGAAACGTTGCACAGAACGAAGCGTTGGTTCATGATCATCCCACTCTGGAATCCCTACAGATACATATCGCGCACAATAATAGCACAGTATCGGGAGTCGCGGTTATAGCTTGGGAGAAAGAACGTTAAAATCGTTTAAACATTGGGGCGCAAGGGGGACAACATGACAGATTTCTGGCAGCAGCTTGAGCGGTTAATCGCCACCAGCCGGATCGTGATCGACCGGCCCAGGGGTACAGCGCACCCGCGTTTTCCGGCGGTGGTGTACCCACTTGATTACGGTTACCTGGACGGCACGACGACCGTTGATGGGGGCGGGGTTGACCTGTGGCGCGGGGCGAGCGGCGCGAGTACGCTGGTGGGCGTGATCTGCACGGCGGACCTGCTCAAGCGGGATGCGGAGATTAAGCTGCTGCTGGGCTGCACGCCGGACGAAATCCACACGGCGCTGGATTTCCACAACGGCGCTTCGCAGCGCGCACTGCTGGTGCCCCGTCCACACGCACCGGAGAACAAAACACCCGGCGCGGATCGATAACGCCGGGTGTGAAACGCACGCTGTTCAGAGCGCCATCCTGACGTACAGGCCGCCATCGACCACCTGCACCGGGAACAGCGTCAGCCAGTGCGACTGGAACGGCGACTGCCCGCCGCCGACGTACTTACCGGTTGCCAGTTCGTAGTGCGCGCCGTTGTTCGGCGAGGTCAGCACGCAGTCCAGCACCTTACCGTGCGCCAGCGAGCGCCCGGTCTGGGGGCATTTGTCCTCTACCGCGTAGTAGCCGGACTCACAGACCACCAGCAGCACCGGCACACCTTCGATGTGAACCAGCTTGCGCCCACGCACCGGCATTTCAGCCACCGCACACGCAAAACGATACCCGTCCATGCTTTGAACCATGACTACCTCTCTTGTGATGTGGTTGTTGGGTTATGACGGAATAGCCGCGACTGCCCACATACAAAACCGGTCCCCGGTGGAGGGGACAGGTTCGGCACAGCGGAAACCTTGCGGGACCTCATCCGCATGTTGTGCCGGTGGATTACGGTGTCGTGACATTTGTTGGGCAGCGCAACAAACCATTTTACTATACGCCCAAAAGTATCCATGCTGTCAAGCGGAATTGGGCATATCTGCTAAATGGTTGGCAGAATCATGACAGTTGCCGCCGCGTGATACCCCGTCGCTTTTCGTCGCCATCGACCTGTGGGAGCGCGGCCAATCTTGTGATAAAATCTACAAAGTTTCAGATCGTTTTGAACGAACTGAACGAGTGTCGCCCAGGCCGCCGCACTCGGCGGCACCACGACAGGATGAACGTGGGCGGGGATCGACCCACGCCCGACGGTGAATCCGTCGGGCTATAAACCTGCTGGACCGCAGAGCGGCCCGCTGATCGCATGTTTAGCTCCGTTGACGGGGTGTACGGTCCATTCAGGGCCGGGCGAAGCGGTGAGCGCGCGTGTAAGATATCACCGCACCCGGTCACTGTTGGTTTTTCGCCAATCGTTTAGGCTGATCCAGGAAATAAATCACCCAAATGCGTTGGCCTTTGCTCCCCTTCCCTGAGGGAAGGGGTTGTGGGGGATGGGGTAATTATTTTCTTGGCGTAGCCTTACAGCTTATCGCTATTTTGAAGGAGAACAGTTCCCACATGGCCTATGACGATTTGCGCGCATTCATCGAGCGCCTGGAAGCCGAAGGCGAACTGGTCCGCATCACTGCGCCGGTCAGCGCCGCTCTGGAGATCACTGAGATCACCGACCGTGTGAGCAAAGGACCGGCAGCACACAACAAGGCGCTGTTGTTCGAAAACGTCACGGGATACAGCATCCCGGTGCTGATCAACGCTTTCGGATCGGCGCAGCGCATGGCGTGGGCGTTGGGCGTGGACGACCTGGAAGACCTGCGCCGCAATCTCGCTAAAATTGTCGATCCGAAGCTGCCCAAAGGCATGAGCGAGATGATGAAACGCGGCGGTGATATGCTCGGCGTGCTGCGCAGTATCGGCTTTGGCCCCAGTACGACGCGCCGTGCTGCCTGCCAGGAAATCGTGATCGACGAAAACCCGTCACTGGATATGCTGCCGATCCTGACCTGCTGGCCGGAGGATGGCGGTCCGTACATCACGCTGCCGCAGGTGATCACGCGCGACCCGGTTACGGGGCAGCGCAACGTGGGTATGAACCGCTTGCAGAAGATCGACGGGCAAACCCTGATGATGCACTGGCAGCGGCACAAAGGCGGCGCGGACCACGAACGCGAAGCGCGCAAACACCAGCTTGCGCATATCCCGTGCGCGATTGTGCTCGGCGGCGACCCGGCGCAGATGTGGTGCAGCAGCGCCCCGCTGCCCCCCGGCATTGACGAATACCTGCTGGCGAGCTGGCTGCGCGGTAAGCCGGTGCCGTTCGTCAAAGCGATCACGCAGGATATCGAAGTGCCCGCCAACGCCGAGATCGTGATCGAAGGCTATGTCGATCCCAACGAACACCAGGTCGAAGGGCCGTTCGGCGATCATACCGGCTTCTACACCCCCGCCGACCTGTTCCCGGTCTTTCACGTGACCGCGATCACGCACAAACGCGGCGCGATCTACCCGGCGACCGTCGTCGGCAAGCCGCCGATGGAAGACGCCTGGATGGGCAAGGCTACCGAGCGCCTGTTCCTGCCGCTGCTGCAACTGTTCCAGGGCGAGATCACCGATTACAACATGCCCGCCGAGGGCGGCTTTCATAACCTGGTGATTCTCAGCGCGCCGACACGCTACCCCGGCCACGCGCAAAAGCTGATGTACGCGGTGTGGGCCATCGGGCTGATGATGCTCAGCAAGGCCGTGATCGTGGTCGATCCCGACGTGGACGTACACGACCGGCAGGCGGTCGCGGACGCGGTGCTGCGTAACGTGGACTGGCGGCGCGATATCACGGTGGTCGATGGCCCGGTGGACCAGCTCGATCACAGCGCGATCCAGGACTCCTACGGCGGCAAGATCGGCATCGACGCCACGCGCAAAGCAGACCGCGAATACGACACCGCCCCCGCCAACGCGGACGCGCTGAACGAGATCGACGGCATGCACTGGTCGGAGCCGCTGCCGGGTCTGCTGCTGGTCCGCGCCGACAAAACCGGGCGGGCGGCGCGCGACATCTTCGAGATGATCTGGAACGCCGCACCGGAGCACAGCATCGTGCTGCTGGATGACTTCGTAGACCTGGGCAACCTGCCGGACGTGGCATGGCGCACGCTGGGTAACGTGGATTGGCGGCGCGATATCGTGATTCGGGGCGGGCCGGTCGATCCGTATACCGGGGATGATCAAGCGCCACGCGGGCAGATCGGCATCGACGCCACGACCAAGACCGCCGCAGATGGACACCCGCGCGGCTGGCCGGTGGAACTTGAGATGCGCGACGATATCAAGCGGTTGGTCGATGACAAGTGGTCGCAGTACGGGATATGAATATATAAATGATGCTGTAAGGGAAAAAGGTGAAATAGTATATTGATTCGCCATTACTAGGGCGGGTAGGGGGGCGATTCTGAGTGGAGATCAGCAGTAGATGGTATATTAAGTTTATATCGTCAACTTCTGAGCACATGATAGGCAAACGGAGGTTAAAAAAATGACGGATAC
Source organism: uncultured Anaerolineaceae bacterium (assembly GCA_964567525.1). Classification (GTDB taxonomy): domain Bacteria; phylum Chloroflexota; class Anaerolineae; order Aggregatilineales; family Aggregatilineaceae; genus CAYRNY01. The sequence continues at coordinate 274 of CAZMNL010000262.1, read as the reverse complement.
CAAAGTAATTAAAGTAAAGGCCGGTAGCGAAAAAGGGTTCTGGACACGTTCTTTATTTTCTTCCACAACCGAGAAAATTATACAAAAAGAGACCGAGAAGTGGGCAAAGAAAGGCTATACATTAACGAACACCGTTCCTATAACAGATAAAAAGGGTAAAGCAACACATTATCTGTTAACGTTTCAAAAAGAGTGAATTTTTAGCAGATGGGGAGTTATGCTAGTACACGTTGGCGGAAATAACCTTGCAGTTTTTTGTAGGGGCGACTTTCTA
>CAZMNL010000261.1:0-4935 GCA_964567525.1 uncultured Anaerolineaceae bacterium | reverse complement strand
TTACGCCGCCGACTTGCAAGCGATCCTCGATACGGTGACGTTCGAGGTGCTGGCGGAACCCGCGCCGTAGGTAAGCCCGCTTACGACTTCACGCCCAGGTAATCGACCACCACGCGCGCCAGGATGCGCGTGGTATCGTGCAGCGACGACAGTTCGACGTATTCGTCGGGTGCGTGCGCGCCCGCGCCGTTCGGCCCAAACCCGCAGATTGCCGGAATCCCGCGCGTAATGAACATCCAACCGTCATTCCAGGGGCCGCAGCCCTGCGTGGTCGGCTGGCGACCGGTGATCGCGGTCGTGTGCTCGACCAGCGGCCTGACGATCTCGCTGTCGGGCGAGATTTCCACCGCTGGCACAAAGATAATACGTTCGAGGGTATAATCCAGGCTGGGGATCGCGTCCAACTGTTCGCGGATCAGCATCTCGACCGTCTCGGCATTCGCGCCGGGCAGCAGCCGCACATCACCATACGCCACGCACGAATCCGGCACCGTGTTGATCGAGTGGCCGCCTTCGATCAGCGTGGGGAAGGTCAGAACGGGTTTGCGACCGGGGAAGGCCGGGGTTTCGACATACGGGATCGCGATATCTTGCAGCGCCTGGATCACTTCCGACATGGCCGTGATCGCATTCTTGCCGCGCTCGCCGCGTTCCCAGGCTTCCAGGCCGGTATGCGCGGCCTCACCCTTAACCGCCAGCCGGAAGCGGTAGCCGCCGCGATGCCCAATGGTAACGTTGGTATTCATCGGCTCCGCGATGATCGCCGCCGTGCCGGTCAACCCGCGATTGAGCAGGTAGGCCGTGCCGAAGCGTGACGACGCGCCCGGTTCTTCGTCTACGGCGAAGGTCAGGCGCAGATGCCCGTCCAGTTCAACCCCCGCTTCGATGAGCATCTGCGCGACAAACACAAACATGCTCAGCGAGGCTTTCATATCCAGCGCACCGAGTCCGTACAACCGCCCGCCGTCAATCTCCGCGCCATAGGGATCGCGCGTCCACTGCGGCGTGGGCATGACCGTGTCCATGTGCCCGTTAAGGATCAGCGTGCGATGATCGCGCGCGCCCGCGATGGCCGCGAGTACGTTGGGACGCGCATCCGTTTCGCCCTGTAATTCGGGGGCCAGGCCGATAGCGGTGAGCTTGTTGTAGATCAGGTAGGCGACTTCTTGCTCGATGGGTTCATGGGGGTCGGAGGTTGTGGGGAGATAGGGGTTTGCGCTGCGCGTTCTGACAAGCTGCTGCAAAAACGCGACCTGCTCATTCCAATGGTGTTGAATCAGGTTGTCAAGGTGTGCAAAAAGTTTTTCAGTCATAAGCACCTGGTAATCAAAATTTTTCTAACCATCTATACCGAGAGTATAGCAGAATCACCGGGTTCAGACATGCGCAAGGTGGCCTATCGCGCTGGCCCCCTGACGGCTGCGCATGGCGCGCGATGTTGTTGTGGCAACAGCATTCGTCAATGAGCGTTGATATTTTTATAATCAATATCACAAATATTCAACGCACAAAGGCAAAAGATCATGGCCCGACAACGCAGCAAGAACCGCACCTTGACTCTTCGCCAGCGCCGCCAACGCCGCCAGCAGTGGATCATCATCGGCGTGGCCGCGCTGCTGACCGCCGCTGTGGTGGGGGTGGCGTATGCGCTGCTCACTGAAGACAAGCCCGGCATCAAATTTGACGACATGGGCAACCGGCATATCAGCCAGGAACCCAGCGCCTATATCTGGAACAGCCGCCCGCCGACCTCCGGCCCGCATAATCCCGGCCTTGCAAACTGGGGAGTCCACAGCGAAACGGTCGCAGAATGGTACCAGGTGCATAACCTGGAAGATGGCGGCGTAATCCTGCATTACAACTGCCCGGATGGCTGCCCGGAAATTGTCGCGGAACTGGCCGACATCGTTACCGACAAGGGCACGCACCAGCTTGTGCTGCATCCCTACGAGAACATGGACAGCCGGATCGCGGTCACGGCCTGGACCCGTATGTTACAGCTTGAGGAAGTTGATCGCGCCGCGATTGAGGAATTCATCGACGCCTACCGGGGCATTGATCACCACCGCTAACCGTGGGGCGGTTGTTCCAGACCGCAGAGAGGTTGTGCCGGCTTCTCTGCGGTTTTTTTGCACGGCTCAGTCCCCTGCCAGCCATCCACGCAGCGCCTCCGCGACGGCGGCGTGACCTTCCGGCGTCCAATGCACGTCTGTGCCGGGGAAATACAGGTCTTCACCGGATTCCGCCACCGCGCGCAGGGGCGGCAGCAGGTCAAGATAGGCGACCGTGGCAACCAGGGCGGCGAAGATGACACCGACTACGATCCCGCTGATGGCTTTGATCACGATCCTGCGCATAAGTGCTCCACCGGGTGTTGATAGGGTCCTGCCTGCGATCATACCCCACCCCGCCCGGCGCGCAAGCGGGCGCACAACCTGATTCTTTCAAAAAGTTTCACCGCAGAGGGCGCAGGAAACGCAGAGGAAATACAAAAGTTGAGAGAAAAAATCTTCTATATCTCTGCGTCCTCTGCGGTAAGATTTTGGCTCATATCAAGAAATAGTGCTCGCGATGTGTAGGGACGGGTTTCCAAACCCGCCCGGTAGGGGCGTATTGCAATACGCCCCTACGAAAACGCACACGATCTACGCTTGAGCCGATTTTTATTCGGAAGCGGGGCGGCGTGGTGGTATAGTTGGGCGCTGTGATGGTGTTTATTGGACTGGCAACCAGGACCGGGATATGACCATGTTTGATCATGTCAAGGCGGCGTATACCCGCCTGCAAGGAATCGCCAACCGCACGCCCGTAATGACCACGCGCACGCTGAACGCGCAGGTCGGCGCGGAGGTGCTGCTCAAGTGTGAGAATTTCCAGCGCGTCGGGGCGTTTAAGTTTCGCGGCGCGTATAACGCGATCCGCCTGCTGAGCGACGACGAACGCGCGCGCGGCGTGCTGACCTATTCCAGCGGCAACCACGCGCAGGCCGTCGCGCTGGCGTGCCGCATGTTGGGCGTGGCGGCGCACATCGTCATGCCGGACAACGCCCCGGAGATCAAGCGCCGCGCCACCGAGGGCTACGGCGCGCACGTGATCGCCTACGACCCCGAACAGACCACGCGCGAGGAACTCGCCCGCCGCATCGCCGCCGAGCACGGTTACACGGTCGTGCCGCCCTATGACCACGCGAACGTGATCGCCGGGCAGGGGACCGCCGCCTTCGAACTCTGCCAGGACGCCGGGCCGCTGGATGCGCTGCTGGTGCCGTGCGGCGGCGGCGGCCTGCTGAGCGGGTCGGCGGTGGCCGTGAAGGGACTCTGCCCGACCGCGACCGTGATCGGCATCGAGCCGGAGCTGGCCGACGACGCGACGCGATCCTTCCGCACCGGGGACCTGCACACGGTCCACAACCCGCCGACCATCGCGGACGGCACGCGCACGCCCTCGCTGGGCAAGCTCACGTTCCCGCTGGTGCTCGAATACGTGGACGATATGCAGACCGTCAGCGAGGACGCGATCATCGAGGCGGTGCACTTCCTGTTTTACCGCACGAAACTGGTCGTCGAGCCGTCCGGGGCGCTGGGCGTGGCAGCGCTGCTCTCCGGCGCGGTGAGTGTATCCGGGCGCGTGGGCGTGATCCTCAGCGGTGGCAACATCGACGGGCCGACGATGGCGCGCATCCTGAACGGGTGAGCGCGCAAAAGTAGAAAGGGACGCAGATGAACGCAGATAAACGCAGATTTTTTGTGCTGGTGCTGGCCCTGGGCGTGATCGCGCTGCACGGGGCAACCGTTCGCGCGCAGCCGCCGGACTCCCCGCCGCCGCTGCCTGCTGATTTGCTGTTTACTACAGGTTCCACAGCAAGTAGAGCCAATTTCCGTCTTGATACGATTGTGCGAGTCGATGCCGACACCTTGGAAGTGACACCGTTTTATGTAGATGAAGTCGCATTCCATATTTTACCAATTGGTTGGTCTCCACAAGGACGATTCTTAGCTGTTTTTCGAAACACATTTGAAGAAATAGTTGAATTATGTGTCATTAACCGTTTGGGGCAATTGCAAACTTGTTTTGACAATGGGATTTCTCAATATGTGTTTAGTGATCTCAGAGAAAACTACCAAGTAACTTGGTCAATAAACGAGCAACAAATCTACTTTCTTACAGAACAAAATAAGGTGCTTAGTCTTGTCAAAGGTGATGTTCAGACCGGAACAATACTAAGCACTATTTATCAATCGCCAACTGCTTATGGTGAAGCCCCACCGCTCATTCATTGGACACCTGAATTAGATTATCTAGCAACTTATCAAATTAATCAACCTTATATTTCTGATTATAATGAAATAATAGAAATTCGTGATGTGACTATAATCAATTTACAAACTAAAGAACAGATCGTTTTAGATACTTATGTTCCTGGATTAGGATATTTCTACTACTGTGAAGGATTTTCACCTACAGGAAATTATTTAGTAGCTCGAGTATATATTGACGAGCGTTTCCCTACTTATTCGGTTGCCAATCCAACTTTATCCGCACTCATCGTTGTTGACAAAACAGGGCAGATAGTTCATACCATTGATCACAATCAACTCAGTCAATACGAGTTAGAGTGGGGACATTGCCCTACTTGGCAGGCTCAAGAAGAAGCTTTTTATTTCCTTGCAGGTTCATGGAATAAAAATCAAACAACAATCGATACAAACGTTATTGCCAAATATGCACTAGATCAAAGAATGCTATCAAAACTTAAACGTTTCGAAATTGAGATAAGTGAAAATTACCTAAAGGACCCCTTAAGCTTATCTCATAATGGTTCACATATCGCCCTGACAGTTTCGGATGTGCCACGCGGTTACGGGGATCACCTGGTCGCCGTGCTCTATCCCGATGGCGAAATCTACCGCATCCCGTCGCCGTACCGTTTCGGGC
>CAZMNL010000260.1:0-4966 GCA_964567525.1 uncultured Anaerolineaceae bacterium | reverse complement strand
GATCTCTGTGTTCTCTGTGGTGAAAAAATTCTGCCCCCATTCTGGAATGCACCCGCGCCAAACTGCGCATTGATTTTCGCGCGGATTGCCGTATACTTGGAACCCGATACGTTATGACATCACGCACCCCACCGCGTTGTGTATATCCCGGTGGGGTTTTTGCTGGCTATACGCCAGACGAAAGACCAGTAGGAGTAACCATGCCCGTTTCATTTGCCGACCTCGGCCTGACCCCCGATCTTGTCCGCACCGTGACCGACCTCGGTTACACCACCCCAACCGATATTCAAGCCGAAGCCATCCCGCACCTGCTCGATGGGCGCGACGTGCTCGGACAGGCCCAGACCGGCACGGGTAAAACCGCCGCGTTCGCGCTGCCGCTGCTGCAATACCTGGAACCCGACGGACTGCAAGCCCTGATTCTCGCCCCCACGCGCGAACTGGCGATCCAGACCGCTGAGGCCGTTCACCGCTACGGTAAGGCGCTGGGCGTGCGCGTGCTGCCGGTCTACGGCGGCCAGCCGTATGAGCGCCAGGTTCGCCGCATCAAAAACGGCGTACACATCGTCGTGGGCACGCCGGGCCGCACGCTGGACCTGATCAAGCGCCGCGTGCTCAAGCTGCACACCGTGCGCACCGTCGTGCTGGACGAAGCCGACGAAATGCTGAAAATGGGCTTTATCGAGGATGTGGAAGCGATCCTCGCCGCCACCGACCGGGGCGCGCGTCAGACCTGCCTGTTCTCCGCCACCCTGCCGAAGGAAATCCGGCGGCTGGCGGAAACCTACATGCGCGACCCGCTGCACATCACGGTCGAGGCCGAAGAGATCACCGTCGAGAATACCCAGCAGCGTTACATCATGGTGCAGGAACGCGACAAGGTCGCGGCGCTCAGCCGCCTGCTGGAAAGCGAAGACCTGCACAATACGCTGATCTTCGCGCGCACCAAAGCCGGGGCCGCCGAACTCGCCGAAACGCTGATCGCGCGCGGCTATCCCGCCGAAGCGATTCACGGCGACCTCTCGCAGCCGGAGCGCGAGCGCATCCTGGGCCGCTTCCGGGCCGGGCAGCTCACGATCCTGGTGGCGACGGATGTCGTCGCGCGCGGCGTGGATATCCCCGAAGTCTCGCACGTGATCAACTTCGACATCCCGCAGTTGGGCATTGAATACGTCCACCGCATCGGGCGCACCGGGCGCGCAGGCCGCGCCGGGGACGCGATCACGCTCGTCTCGCCGCGCCAGCGCCACCGCTTGCAGCAAATCCAGGACTACACGCACAAGGCCATCACCCAGGGCGCGCTGCCCAGCCCGCAGGACATTTTAGAGCGCCGCGCGCAGCAGTTCCGCGACCAGATCATCACGCAGATCGACGCGCTCAACGGCAGCGCCGAATACGACATGGTCGGGCAGTTGATGGATATGGGCTATTCGGCGGAGCAGATCGCCGCCAGCGCGATCCACATGCTGCGCGCTCATGAAGCGGATCGCCCGCTGGAGCATATCGCGACCGCCAATGAGCGCGAACGCACGCGCCGGGGCGACAAACGCGCGGAACGCAGCGCGGACAGGTCCCCCGCACGCCGCAATGGGCACAGCAAAAAGGGCCACAGCCACGAGACGGGCATGGTGCGCCTGTACATGGACGCGGGGCGCAAGAAGGGCATCCGGCCCGGCGACGTGGTGTACAGTGTCGCCAGCGCCGCCGAGATTCCCGGTAACGTGATCGGCGCGATTGATATTCGCCCCTACGAAACATTCCTGGATGTGCCGGAAGCACACGTCGAAGCGGTGCTGGACGCCATGCAGGGCGGACGCATTCGCGGGCAGGCCGTGACGCTCGTCCGCGCCGATGGCGTCTTCGAGGGGTAAATCACCCTGACGCATTGGCTGTCTATGCCACACCCCGTCACCGGACGCAATCCGGCGGCGGGGTGTTTTTTTGTACGGGTCGCGCGCCTCAGTCTACGACCGCGTAAAGGTGCTGCATAAAATCGCCGGACTTGATCGGCTTGGGGATGAAGGCGTCGAACCCGGCATCGGCGGCGCGCTGCTCGACCATCTCCGAGTAATACGCGGTGATCGCCACCACCGGAGTCCCGTGCAGCGCCGGGTCGGTGCGGATCGCGCGCAGCAGGTCCCAGCCGTCCGGCTCCGGCATGTTGAGGTCCAGCACGACCAGCGTCGGATGCACGGACGCCAGCATATCCAGCCCGGCGTGCCCGCTGGCCGCACGCGCGACCTGCGCGCCATGCAGCGCCAGGATATCATGCGCCAGGTCCAGGCTGTCCGGCTCGTCATCGACCAGCAGCACGCGCCACGTAGTGATATCGCTCATAGGGGAAAACTATTCCTTTCGGTCGGTCTACAGGACAGAAGACGAATTCTGCGCCGCGAGATGCCGCTGCACACACGCTACCAGCGTGTTACGCAACCCCATAATCTTAAACGGCTTGGTGATGTAAGCGTCGAAACCTTCCTGCTGCACACGCTGCGCGTCGGTGGGCATCGCCAGCGCGGTCAGCGCCACCACCGGGACCGTATCCCCGCCCGGCAGGGTGCGCAGCTTGCGGTGCGCTTCCCAACCGTCCATTTCCGGCATGGAGAGGTCCATCAGCACCAGGTTAGGGTGCAGGCTCTCATAGACGGCCAACGCCTGCAAACCATCCACCGCGCGGTAGACGGTCGCGCCGCTGAACGTCAGGAAGTCGCTGACCAGTTCGAGGTTATCGGGTTCGTCATCGACGACCAGCACGCGCCAGGTCGTTATATCAGCCGTTAAAAGTCTATCTGTCATCATTCCTCACCCTCTCTTTAACTGTCCTGCGCCGGTCGTTTCCGGCACGAAGCCCGGCACGATATCCGGCATGTCGCCCGGCACGACGACCGGAAGCTGCACCACAAAGGTACTGCCCTGGCCCACTTCACTGCTCACCGAGACAGACCCGCCCATCAACATCGCCAGCTTGCGCACAATCGCCAGCCCTAAGCCGGTCCCGCCGTGATCGCGCGTGAAGGAACTGTCCACCTGCCGGAATTCCTCGAAGATGTATTCGAGCGCGTGCGGCGGAATACCGATCCCGGTATCGGCCACCGTGATCGTCCAGGTCGCCTCGCCGGTCAGGTCAAAGCGCACGGACACCGATCCCGTGTTGGTAAAACGCAGCGCGTTACCGACCAGGTTGACGAGAATCTGTTCCAACCGTTTCTGGTCGCCCACCAGCAGCGGCGGCAGCGCGGTGTGTACATGCGTGTGGAACGCCAGCCCGCGCTGTTCCGCCAATGACAACGTCTGCGCGCGGATGGCGTCCAGCAGCGCGCGCGGATCGTAGGACGCGGGCAGCAGCACCAGCCGCCCGGCCTCAATGCGCGAGATATCGAGCAGGTCGTTGATCAGCGCCAGCAGGCGCTCGCCGTTCGCCATGATGCGCGCCACGTAGTCGGTCTGCTTGTCGGGCATGGGACCCATCAGGCCGGAGAGCATCAGGTCGGCGTAGCCGATCACCGAGTTCAACGGGGTGCGCAGTTCGTGCGACATGGTGGCGAGAAATTCGGTTTTCAGGCGGTTGGCTTCTTCGGCCTGTGCGCGGGCGGCGGCGAGTTGCCGGTTAGTTTCGCGCAGCGCCCGGTTTTGCGCTTCGATCTGTTGGGCGGCGTGCTTGAGTTCGGTGATCTCGTGCAGCATGAACACGCGCCCGGTCAGCGTGCCGAAGCGGTCGGTCAGCGGGGAAATGCGCAGCACAAAATGCCGCTGGCCCGGCTCCGCACCCCACACGATCTCGGAGCGCCCCTGCGAGACTTCGGCGTAGCGCGTCACCAGGTCGCCGAAGTACGGCTGCAACACGTCGCCCGCCTGCTGGCCGATCATGCGCACATTGGCCCCCGCCCCGATCAGGGCGCGCCCTGCCGGGTTGATGTCCACAATGCGGTTGCGCTCGTCAAGCACCATCACCGCGTCGCTGAGGCTCTCGAACAACGTCGCGCGCGCCACTGGCACGATATCCAGCAGGCGGAACCGCGCAATGCTCAACGCCAGCGCCACGCCCGTCACGGTGAAGCTGAGCGGCGTCAGGTCTATCGGGGCATACACGATGCCGAAGATGAACACCGCGTTGCCGATCCAGGGGGCCGCCACGCCGATCAGCAGCATGGTGATCTGCCCGCGATATAAATGCGGCGAGCGCACAAACGCGCGCACCAGCAGCGCCACCCCCAGCAACAGCAGCCCATACGAGTACACCGCGTTGATCCAGAACAGCGGCCCATACGACCATTCATAGTAACGCACGCCACCGATGATCAGCGTATCCCGCCCCGCGTGAAACCCCTCGGCGGGGTTGGTGTAGACGGCGATCATCATCAGGGCCGGTTCGATCAACAGCAGCCCGACCGTGCGGCGCGTCACCCAGCGGTTGTGCCCGGTGTATTCCAGCACGAACAACAGCCACGCCACCGGAACCGCCGTGATCCCGATGTAGCTCAGCCTGGTGAAGAACACCCGGTAGGAATCATCGACCAGCGAGAGCGCCGTCACGTCGCACAGCGTCCACACCACCAGGGCAAGCTGTAACGCGGTAAAGGGCACGATCCCCGCGCCGGGCCGCCGCCGCCAGATGATCATCGCCAGCACCAGCGCCAACAGCCCTGAAAAAATCAGCGGCCAGATATAAACCGAATATTGCAGTTCGGGCATAAACGATCCCCCGCCGTGGGATTTTGCGTGCAGCACCAACCGGAGACATTATATATTCTTGAGATACCATTTATTGTATTATAAATGCGCATTAAATCGGCCTTTAATTTTGTTAGTGTTTTTTTGCAACCTGGGAACACGCGCGCGCCACACAAAACAAGGCGGCGACTCCGTGTCATGCCGGAGTCGCCGCCCACACAGCGAAGGACTCTCTTCGGGGGGATAGCTGGCTAGTACATGTTGGCGGAAATAATCCTGCGGTTTTTGTAGGGGC
>CAZMNL010000259.1:0-4969 GCA_964567525.1 uncultured Anaerolineaceae bacterium | reverse complement strand
CGCGGATCGAGCGCGTCGCGCAGACCGTCGCCCAGGAAGTTGAACGCGAACATCACCATGAACAGCGCCAGCGCCGGGAAAATTGCCATGTGCGGGAACGAGTTAATCGCCTGCGCCCCGTCGGAGATCATCTGCCCCCAACTGGGGGTAGGCCGCTGCACGCCCAGCCCGATGAAGCTCAGGAACGCTTCATACGAGATATACGTCGGGATCGTCAGTGTTTCGGCGATGACCACCGGCCCCAACACATTTGGCATGACGTGCAGCACCACAATGCGCCACGTGGGCGTGCCAATGGCGCGCGCCGAGAGGATGAAATCCTGCTCGCGCAGCGAGAGCACCTGCCCGCGTGTGAGGCGCGCGGTCTGCATCCAGGACGTGAGGCCGATGCCGATGAAGATGAACAACATACCGCCGAACTCGGCATCGATCTGGTACAGTTCATACCCTAGTGAGCCGGGTTCGAGCTGGTCCACGTCGGCGCGGAAGAACGACATCAACAGGATGATGAACAACAGCGTCGGGAAACCGTACATGATATCCACGAAACGCATGATCACGTTATCGACCGAGCCGCCCATAAAGCCGGATGTCAGGCCCAGCGTCACCCCCACGATCATGCTGACCAGCGAACCGACAAACGCTACCGACAGCGAAATGCGCGCGCCGTAAATGATGCGGCTGAAGAGGTCGCGCCCGCGATCATCGGTCCCAAACAGGTAGTTCTCATTGCGCACGACGTATCCCTTGCCGTCAATCTTGCTGGCGGCAATCTCGCCTAAACTGAGCGTGCCACACTGCCGGGTGCCTTCTTCCGCATCGGAGGTGCATTCTGTCAGCGCGTCGGTGGCTTCAACGTCGTTTGACACCAGGGTGAGGGTATAGCTGCCGGATTGGTTAAGCTGGTCGCGCGCGGCGACAATCGTATATCTGCCGGTTTTGGGCAGTGTATAGCGGGTAATCTCGTCACCGGGAGAGGGTTGGCCGACGGTGGCAATGATCGGCTTACCTTCGCGCAAGCGTTCATCATCCGGGCCGCGCAGGATGACCAATGGGTCGAATTCCTGGGTTGCCATCGTGATCGTGACCGTCGTGCCTTCTTCACCTTCAAAGGCCCAGATATCGCGGTCTATTTCCTTCATTTGCGGGAACAGGTCGATCACCCAGCCCGGCGCAGACCGGAACGCGAGATGATTTTGCTCGCGGTAGGTGTATGGGGCGATAAAGTCGGCGAAGATCGCCAACAGAATATTAAGCACAATGATCACCGCACCAATGATCGCAATGGGATTACGGCGCAACCGCCGCCACGCATCAACCCAGAACCCGCGCTGCGGCCCCAGGCCTTGCTCTTGTAGAGAAATAATCCCGTTTTCGGCGGTTGGTTTTTCGTCTAACACGGCCATAACTATTTACCTCTATTCGAAGCGGATGCGTGGGTCCAGCATGGCATACACGAGGTCTACCACGAAGTTAGCGATCACCAGGAACGACGAGAACATCAGGATCGTGCCCATGATCACGGAATAATCGCGGTTGGTCACGCTCTGGATGAAGAATTTGCCCATGCCAGGAATAGCAAAAACCTGTTCAGTCACCACCGTACCCGTCACCAGGAAGGCGAACAGCGGTCCCAGGACCGTCACGACCGGGATCAACGCGTTTTTCATGGCGTGCCGCCAGATCGTGGTTGATTCGCGCAGGCCCTTGGCGCGCGCCGTGCGAATATAGTCCTCGTTGAGCACTTGCAGCAGGCTTGCACGGGTCAGACGGGCCAGGATCGCGGAGTTCGAAAAACCCAATGCAAACGCAGGCAGCGGGATATTTTTCGGCTCGCCCCACCCGGTCGGCGGCAGCCAGCCTAATTCCACCCCCACGACATAACGCAGCAGCGGCCCCATGACGATGATCGGCAGGGACACCCCCAGCACCGCCACACCCATACCGACGTAATCGGTAATCGAGTTCTTGCGGATCGCCGCTGCCACGCCCAACGGAATCCCGATCCCTGAGGCAATCAGCAGGGCGTAGAAACCCAGTTCTGCCGAAATAGGCAGATTATCGCGGAACACGTCGTTAACGGTGCGGTTGGGGCGCGTCATGGATGGCCCGAAGTTCATCCAGCGCAGGTGACTGTTATCGCCCAGACCGAGCGAAACATTGATCAGATAATCGTTCGCTGTTTCGTCCCCCCAATCACCGGTTGTCACACGGGGGAAAACGGCGTTGTAAATATATTGGAGATACTGTTCATGCAGTTCAGCATCAAGGTTGTACCGTTTGCGCAGGTTTTCCTGCACGACGGGTGGCAGTGGACGCTCACGGTCAAACGGGCCGCCGGGGACCTGGTGCATCAAGGTGAACGTGACGACCGAAACAATGAACAGCACCATCAGCATACCAAGTATGCGACGCGCAAAATACTTACCCATAAGTTTTTCCTCAAGTACAGCGCAATTATGCTAAGGGGGAGGGTTAGCCCCTCCCCCTCGTTGCTTTCAAACTACTGAGACAAGTTTACCGGGTGATGTTAGTTGAGTACCCACTTGTCAAAGCGTTCGATACCGGTGTTCGAGAAGGGTGCTTCCAGTGCGGGGCTGACCAGCAGGTTCTGCCCGTAGTAGAAGATCGGGGCGATACCGGCATCTTCCCACGCCAGGATGTATTCCGCCTGCCCGTACAGGTCGCGGCGTACTTCCGGATCGGATTCGGCGGCGGCTTCAAACAGCAGCGTGTCGAATGTTTCGTTCACCCAGTTGATGCTGTTACCACCGTCGGTGGCGTAGCCGGAGTCCGAACGGAACACGTCGAACATCCAGTTATTGGCATCCGGGTAGTCGAAGCACCACGCCACACGGAACATCTGCGGAGCGTCGTTTTCGAGCATATCCAGGTGTGTGGCCCATTCAACCGAGTTCAACTCAACGTTGATCCCCAGGGTTCCAGAAACCATTTCCTGGATCACTTCCGAAACGAGCGCCCAGGTTTCGCTGTCATTGTACTGGACAGTGATCGCGGGCAGGTCGCTCATGGTCGTGCCGGTGGATTCGAAGTACATTTCCAGCTCAGCGAGCGCGGCTTCCTGGCGCTCTTCCGGCGGGGCCAGCAGCAGGCCAACTTCAGTGTCCAGCCAGTCCTGCTGGTGCGGGGCGGCTACCATGTCCGGGCGGGTGAAGAAGGCCGCCGGAACATCACCGGATTTGCGCAGCGTGGCGAGAATGTCACGGTCCAGCGACAGCGTGAAGGCGCGGCGCATGTGGACATTATCGAACGGCGCTTTTTCAGTGTTGAAGCCGTAGTAGAGCGTGCATTGACCAGGGCCAGCGATCAACTCGTCGGGATACTGCACTGCGAGACGGTCCACGTCGCTCGGCGCAACCGGGCTGACGAACTGGAGTTCGCCCGCTTCGTAGTTGGCGACCATCGCGGACTGTTCGAGGAAGTAGTTGGTCACTTCGTCAAGCTGCGGCGCGGGGATATACTCCGTGCCTTCCCAGAACGGGTTGCGGATGAAGGTGATGCTTTCATCGTGACGCCATTCCTTCAGCGCGAAGGGGCCGTAGGTGTGGATATTGACGGCTTCGGTCCAGCTTTCGCCGTATTCTTCAATCGCCCACTGGGGCAGCGGGCGCGCCATCCACATACCGTAGATGTTGGGCAGGAACGCGAATTCACCAGGGCCAACAACCTGAACTTCGTACTCCCCGGTCGCGGTAATACCGAGATTGGCCTTGGCTTCTTCCAACGCCGCCTGGTCAACGCCTGCATCGGTCTGTTCGAGGCGGATCATATCGACCCCACCGACCACCCACTGGGCCAACACTTCGCCGTAGTAGCTCAGTGTTTCGGGGTTCAGCGAGCGCTGCCAGCCGTAAACCACGTCGGCGGCGTTCACGTAGCGCGCATCGCCGTTTTCGTCGGTGACCTGGACGACTTCGTTACCATCGTAGCGCACCCAGGAGATGCCTTCGCGCAGTTGGAAGGTATAGGTTACGGTCCCATCGTCATTAACGACATAGTTCCAGCTTTCGGCGATACCGGGTTCAACGGCGACGGTGGTTTCGTTCAGAATGGTCATACCCGGCATGAGCATTTCGAGCGCCTGGATACCGGATACGTCATCGGCGAGCGACGGGTCCAGAGACGGGATATCATCCTGGCCCATCAACGCAACATAAACGACTTTCGAATCTTGGGCGCTGGTGAGGCCGGCGGTGGTAGCCACAAGCATCACGAGCACGACGACAATAAAAATACTTCTGTTCCTCATTATTATCTATCCTCCTTATTTCTTCTTGACTTTCGGTGAAGGGCACTTTGGCCTAAACGTATCTTAAACATACTGTTTTTTGCGGTTTATGGCAATTTTACACTTTGTAAGTATTGTACGAGCTATGCGGTTGTTCTTGTCGCTTTGATCGTATAACCAGGTAAATACCAGCAGCAACCTGACCAACAGGAGATGCAGCAGGTTGACCAGGGAAACCATGAACCCTACAGATGATTATACGCTGCCAACGCTGATAAGTGTTTGGAGTGCCATGCTGGGCGGCGCGATGGGTGGCGTGGCGGGCAAACTCAGCAGCAGCGTCTTTTACAATGGGCTGCTGGGCCTGGCCATTGGCGCAACGGCCAGCGTTTTGCTATATGTCGTGATCAGCGCGCTGATGTATGTCATTGTGCGGGCTGTTTTTCAAGCAGAACTGGGTGAATACACGCTGGGACGTTACGAGGGGGATACGCTGGCGAGCGTATTGGGTGGTGTGGCGGGGTTTTGCGGGGCCGTGATCGTGACGCTGGCGCTGCCGTCGCAGCGTCTCAACACGCCGCACGCCTTCGCGGTATGTTGGAGCGCCGCCGCGATTGTCCCGGTGCTGTTGGCGCTGGCGTTGTGCTGCTGCTGGCGCGCACAATAGGGTCCACGAACGAGTTGTCAGCGATGTGGTATGCACGACTGGCCTCACCCCTC
>CAZMNL010000258.1:0-4975 GCA_964567525.1 uncultured Anaerolineaceae bacterium | reverse complement strand
CCCCTGCGTGCTGACCGCGATGGGCGACGAGTTCGGCGGCGTGATCCCGTGCGGCGGCTTTGCGCTGATCGGTGGTGAGGAAATCGGGCGTGAAGTCGTGCGCGTGCTGCGTGAGGGTCCGAACCCGCATTCGCCCGCCGTGATCATGCAGAATCACGGGGTGTTTGCCATCGGCCCCACGCCGGAAAAAGCCGTCAAAGCGGCGATCATGTGTGAAGATGTCGCGCGGACGGTGTTTCTCGCGTTCCAGTTGGGCGAGCCGATCCCGATCTCGCCGGAAAACATCGCCGCACTGCATAAACGTTACACCACGGTGTACGGCCAGCCGGATTAGGGAGTTTGGACGGGTGTCGGCACGATGCTTGCCCCCTGTAATCAACTGTATTTCTATGGCTCTAATTAGTGCTCTTCAAGCAAAGGAAATCTGATGAACAAAAAAGTCACGCTTGGTTTGATTGTTGGTAACCGGGGATTCTTCCCCGGTCACCTGTGCGAGTCCGGGCGAGAGGTTATCCTTGAGGTCCTGGAACAGGAAGGTTTCTCTGTTATCACGCTCGATCCGCAGGATACCGAGTACGGCAGCGTTGAGAGTCTCAGCGACGCGCGCAAATGTGCCGAGCTGTTCAAAGCGCACCGTGACGAGATCGACGGTGTGCTGGTCACGCTGCCGAATTTCGGCGACGAGCGCGGCATCGCTAACACGCTGCGCTTTGCCGATCTCAATGTGCCGGTGCTGATCCAGGCATTCCCCGATGACCTGGACAAGATGTCGCTCGAATACCGGCGCGATAGTTTCTGCGGCAAGATGTCCGCGTGCAACAACCTGAAGCAATACGGGATTCCGTTCACGCTGACAAAACTGCATACGGTGGACCCCACCAGCGAGAGTTTTCGTGGAGACCTGCGGCGTTTCGCATCAGTGTGCCGTGTCGTGCGTGGGATGCGCCGCGCGCGCTTTGGTATGTTGGGCGCGCGCCCGGTGGCGTTTAATACGGTGCGGTTCAGCGAGAAACTGTTCGAAAACGCCGGTATGACGGTCGAGACGCTGGACCTCTCCGAAGCCTATGGACGTATCGCGCGTTTGGCGGATGACGATCCACGCGTCGCGCAGAAAATCACGGCGATCCAGGCGTATGTCAGTGCCATGAAGGTTCCGCAAGAATCCATGCTGCGTATTGCTAAACTGGGTGTCATGATGGATGAATGGGTCACGGAAAACCAGTATGACGCCACCGCGATCCAATGCTGGACCAGTATGCAGGAATTTTTCGGCGTGGTGCCCTGCACGATCATGAGTATGTTCAGCGACAGCCTCGCGCCGTCCGCGTGTGAAACCGATATCGCGGGCACGGCGGCGATGTACGCGATGGCGCTGGCCTCCGGCAAGCCCAGCGCGCTGGTAGACTGGAACAACAACTACGGCGACGACCCCGATAAGGGCGTGATCTTCCACTGCTCGAACTTCCCCAAGAGTGTCATGGCAGACGATATCCCCGTGATCAACTACCAGGAGATCATCGCGGGTAGTGTGGGCATGGATAACACCTGGGGCGCGATCTATGGGCGCGTCAAAGCTGAACCGTTCACCTACCTGCGTATCAGTACCGACGACCTGAACGGTAAAATCATGGCGTATGTCGGCCAGGGGTCGTTTACCGATGACCCGGTTGATACGTTTGGTGGTTATGGTGTGGTACATGTCCCGAACTACCAGGAATTGCTGCAATACATCTGCGAGAACGGCTACGAGCATCACGTTTCTGTTAATCTTTCGAAGGTGGCGGACGCTATCGAGGAAGCTTTCACCAAGTACCTGGGATGGAGCGTTTACCATCACGAACGGTAATGCGCCGCGCTGAAAGCTCGCGCTATAATATCAACTACCCCCTGCCCAGGTCTATACACCCAGGCAGGGGGTAGTGATTTTCAGGGCGAAGGCTAAACCGCATCAATCACAGCAGATATTCGTCAGCCCATACTCCACGCTGTCCGCGAGCGCCAGCCAGCTTGCCTGAATGATATTGGCACTGGCCCCGACCGTGCTCCAGCGGTGGTGTCCGTTCTGCGTATCAACCAGGACGCGCGTCGTCGCGCCCGTGCCGTTGTTCCCGTCCAGAATACGCACTTTGTAGTCGGCAAGCTGGAAGTCGGCCAACTGCGGATACACGGGTGTGAGCGCCTTACGCAGCGCGCGGTCGAGCGCGTCCACCGGGCCGTTGCCGCTGGCGACCATGTGCAGTTCTTCGCCCTCGACCTGCACCTTGACGGTTGCTTCGGCGAAGACACCGCGCCTCTGCCGGTGTTCGACCACAACCATAAAATCGACCAGTTCAAACGGTGGCACGTAGTCCGGACGCTGGCGCTGCATCAGCATCGTAACCGACGCCTCCGCACCCTCGAAAACGAACCCCTGGCTTTCCAGTTCCTTGATGCGCGCGACCACGTCGCGGGCGTCATCCGACGAGAGATCGAGGCCGTATTCCTCGGCCTTGCTGAGCATGTTCCCGCGCCCGGCCAGGTCGGAGACTAACACGCGCATCTCGTTACCGACCAGCGCCGGATCGATATGCTGGTAGCTGTCGATGTTGCGCCGGATGGCGGCGACGTGCATCCCGCCCTTGTGCGCGAACGCGCTCTTACCGACATACGCCGCGCCGTTGTTGGGCGTCATGTTGGCGATCTCCGAGACGGTGCGCGCGACGTGCGTCAGGTGCTTCAGGCGGCCTTCCGGCAAGCACTGCAAGCCCATTTTCAGTTCCAGGTCGGGGATCACGGAACACAGATTCGCGTTACCGCAGCGCTCGCCGTAACCGTTGACCGTGCCCTGGACGTGGACCGCGCCTTGCTGCACGGCAGCTAACGTGTTTGCTACCGCGAGTTCGCCGTCATTATGCGTGTGGATGCCCAGCGGCACGCCGGGGAACGCCTCAGCGACGGTGCGCGTCAACTCGGCGACTTCCCAGGGCATCGTGCCGCCGTTGGTGTCGCACAGCACCAGGATTTCCGCGCCGCCATCCAGCGCCGCGCGCAGTGTTTGCAGGCTGTAGGCCGGGTCCAGCTTGTAGCCGTCGAAGAAGTGTTCGGCGTCGTAGATCACCTCGCGCCCGTGCGATTTCAGATAAGCGAGACTCTCGCGGATGATGCGGCAGTTTTCTTCAGGCGTGGCGCGGATCACCTCGACGACGTGCAGCATTGAGGTTTTGCCGACGACGGTCACGACCGGAGTCTGCGCATCCAGAAACGCCTGGATGTTGGCGTCGTCTTCGGGTTGGCCGCCCACGCGGCAGGTCATACCGAACGCGGCGACCTTGGCGTGCTTGAGCGCGAGTTCCTGCACGCGCTGGAAGTAGGCCGCGTCTTTGGGGTTGGAACCGGGCCAGCCACCCTCGATATAGGCGACGCCGAGATCGTCCAACAACTGCGTGACTTTGAGCTTGTCTTCGACCGAGAGCGAGACGTGCTCGCCCTGGGTGCCATCGCGGAGCGTGGTATCATAAACTTGAACGGTGGTCATCTGCTTGTCCTCTTTCCTGGTTTGATATTCTGCGTTTTCGGGTTGAAGTGAGGGGCCGATGAACCACCGTTTATGCGCTTACCGGACGGCACGCACCTGCCCCGTGCGGAGCAGGCGTGCGCCGGCTCCGCTAGCCGCTAATGCTAATGCCGATCACGTTGCGTGCGTACGGGACCAGCCCGCCCGCGTTGATGATTTCCAACACGAACGGCGGGTACGGGCTGGCCTGGTAGGTCTGGCCGGTGCGCTGGTTGGTGATCGTCCCGGCGACGAGGTCCACGCTGAGCGTGTCGCCTTTCTGCGCGTCACGCGCGGCGGCGGGACTTTCCATAATCGGCAGGCCGATGTTGATCGCGTTGCGGAAGAAAATCCGCGCGAACGACTCGGCCACGATGCACGACACCCTCGCGCCCTTGATGCTGATCGGGGCGTGCTCGCGGCTGGAGCCGCAGCCAAAGTTGCTGCCACCGACGATGATATCGCCCGGCTGCACGTTTTGGGCGAACGCCTCGTCAATGTCTTCCATGCAGTGCTGCGCGAGTACCTGCGGGTCGGTGGTGACGAGATAACGCGCCGGGATGATCACGTCGGTGTCGATGTTGTCGCCGTACTTCCAGACCGTGCCTTGAAACTTCATCGTGATTTCTCCCTGTGCCTACAGTTCGTCCGGGTGTGCCAGACGACCCATAATCGCGCTGGCGGCGGCAATCGCCGGATTCGCCAGGAAAACGCGCGCGTCGCGGTGGCCCATGCGGCCCCGGAAATTGCGGTTACTCGTACTCACGCAGACTTCATTTGCCGCCAGCACACCCATGTGCCCGCCCAGGCACGGCCCGCACGTGCTGACGCTGACCGCCGCGCCCGCCAGCGTGAACAGCTCGATCCAGCCTTCGCGCAGCTCGTCCAGGTAGACGGCCTGCGATCCGGGGATGATCATCACGCGCACGTCGGGGTGGAACTCGCGCCCGCTTTGCTGGAGAATCTGCGCGACGATGGCAAGGTCCTCGAAGCGCCCGTTGGTGCAGCTTCCGATGAAGACCTGATCGACCTTCTCCGGTTTGACCTGGCTGATCGGGTGGACATTGTCCGGCGAGTAGGGACAGGCGACCTGCGGCTCCATCTCGGAGAGATCGAACTCGTGCGTCGAGCAGTAGGTCGCGTCCTCGTCCGCGTTGTACGGTGTAAAGGGCCGCGTGGCGCGCGGCGTGACGTAGGCTTCGGTCACGTCGTCGTAGGGCATGAAGCCGCACTTGCCGCCCGCCTCGATCACCATGTTCGCCATCGTCAGCCGTTCGGACATCGGCAGATCGTGGATCGCCGGGCCGGTGAATTCCATCGAACGGTACAGCGCACCGTCCACGCTGATCTCGCCAATCGTGCGCAGGATCATGTCCTTGCCATAGACCCATTGTTGGCGCGTGCCGTGATAGACAAACTTCATCGTCTCCGGCACCTTTAGCC
>CAZMNL010000257.1:0-4979 GCA_964567525.1 uncultured Anaerolineaceae bacterium | reverse complement strand
CGCCCCACCGCTGATCACTGATCACTGTGAACTGATGACTCGCTACTCGTCCTTCGGTTTCAGGTCCAGCGCCACCGAGTTGATACAGTAGCGCAGGCCGGTTTTATCGCGCGGGCCGTCCTCGAAGACGTGGCCCAGGTGCCCGCCGCACTTGGCGCAGACCACCTCAGTCCGGCGCATCCCGTGCGAGAGGTCGGTTTTCGTCTCGACGTTGCCTTCCGAGATCACGTCCCAGAAGCTCGGCCAACCGGAGCCGGAATGGAACTTGGTCCCGGAGTCAAACAGCGGATTGCCGCACCCGGCACAATGATACGTCCCGTCGGTCTCTGTGTCCACATAGTCGCCGGTAAAGGGGCGCTCGGTCGCGCCGCGCCGCAGCACGGCGTACTGCTGTGATGTGAGTTCCTCGCGCCACTGGTCCTCGGTCTTGTTGATTTTCTCGGTCATGGTGTGTGTTTCTCCTGTGCGTACCCTTACGGAATCTGGTTCAATTCAAACAGTAACACCATGCCCGCCGCTTTGACCATTGGCGCGGCGTTAGTTTTTGAAGAGCCGCTGCGGGTTCAAACCCCGCAGCTACGCGCAAAGCGGGTAAGCCCACTGATGCTGTTTAACAAATTAGTCTGGTTACGATTGAGTCCGCCAAACGGCCTCACCCCCCGGCCCCCTCTCCAACCTCCGGAGAGGGGGAGTCGAGAGCTATCATTAAGCTCCTCTCCGCGCGTGGAGGTGCGTGCTTCGCACGCGCGGGGTTATGGGGTGAGGTGAATCGGGAAATCTGCAAAGGTAGAGAATTGACCCTGTCAACCAGTGGATCACGCCCCCACCCCGTACAGCGTCCGGTACACGTTGTACTGCTCGTAGATGCGCGTGACGTAGCGCCGCGTCTCCTCAAAGCTGACCGTCTGCACGAACAGGTCCAGGTCCGGGCCGGAGATGCTGAGCCACTGCGCCGCGTTGCCAGGGCCGCCGTTATAGCCCGCCAGCGCCACATACGGCAGTTCATCCACCGTGCCCATCACCCAGTCAAAATAGAAGATGCCGAACTCGATGTTGATGTACGGGCGGTAAACGTCCTGGTTCTGGAAGTTCGGCCAGGCCAGTTGGCCCGCGATCCACGCGGCGGTGTCCGGGATGATCTGCATCAAACCCTGCGCGGCGGCGTAGGACGTGGCGAAGCCCTCGAACAGGCTTTCCTGGCGAATGAGCGCGAACATCAGCAGCGGATCGACGCCGTATTTCGCCGCGTTGGGCAGCACGAGGTCCTGGTAATACGTCGGGAAGCGCAGCCGCGCGATATAACTCGGCGCTTGCATGGTCGGGACGCCCGACGATTCGATCAGGCTGGCCCCGGCCTCAATCGAGAGCCGGTACAACCCGATATCGCGGAAGTAAATCGCCAGTTGGTAGGTCGCCAGCGGATCGTCGCGCATGGCCTCGCGCAGCGCGCGGAATTCGTTCTCGGCGGCTTCAAACGCGCTGCCGCTCGCCCCCACGATCATGAGTTCCTGCCCGCGCACCATGCGCGGATCGGTGCGCAGCGCCTCGCTGAGCGGGTACAGCGGCCCTTCCTGCGTGATATCAAAGGTCGCGCGCAGCCACGCCTCGGCCTCGTTCAACTGCGCGGTTTCGTCAAACTCGAAACGCACCTGCTCCGGCGGCGTGAAGGGTTCGCGCCCATTCAGCAGGTCATCGGCGCGCACGCTGTAGTACCCACCGGGGTCGGCATTCGCGGCGGCGTCAAAGGACTGCCGCGCGAGATCGTCCTTGCCGTCCTGCTGGTACAACCGCCCAATCCACAGGTAGGCGGCGGCCTGCTGCTCGCCGGAGCCGGTCGCGGCAAGCTGGCTGTAAAGCTGTGTGGCCCGTTCGGTATTCCCGGCGTTGTAGGCCATCGTCGCGCCCATCAGCAAGCCGTCCATGGCCTGATCCGTGCCGGGGAAGCGCTGCCCCAGGATATCGAAGGTGGCGAGCGCGGCCTCGGCGTTGCCCTGCGTGCTGTAAAGATAGCCCGCGCGCCACAGCGCCTCCGGACTCTCCGGCAGCAGCGGGTACTGCTCGGCCAGCGCGGTATAGCGCGTGATGGCGCTGGCAATATCGCCGCTGGAAAAATACGTGCGGCCCTGCTCCAGCCACGCCTCGCCAAACGCCGGATCGTTGGGGTACGTGTCCAGGATCGTCTGGAAGGTCGTGATCGCCGCCTGGACATTGCCCGCCTCGCGGTAGGCGCGTCCGAGCATCAGCAGCAGTTCGACCGACGCGCCGTTCTCGCTGATCGCGTTGTTCAGCGCGTCGATGGCGCTGCCGTAGTCCTCGTTGAAGTAGTAGATGCGCGCACGCTGACCGGCATCGACCTCAACCTCAGCGTTGGTCAGGATACCGAGCGCCGAATACGCCTGCCAGCTTGCCGGGTACTGGTTGACCAGCCGCTGCAAGCGCGTATAGCCGCTCGCGTAGTTCTCGGCATTCAGCAGCACTTGCGCCGCCTGCCACTCGATGCTGGCCTTGTAGAACGAATTCTCCGCAAAGCCCAGGATCGCGTCATACTGCGCGATGGCCTGGTCGATATCCCCAATGTTGAGATATCCGGCGGCGACTCGTTCACGCAGCGCGGCCAGCGAAGACGCTTCGCGCGTGGCGGTGGCGGCCTGCGCGTAAGAATCCAGCGACCGCTGCGGCTGCCCCAGCGCGAGATAGGCGTCACCGATGCGCTCATGCACGTAACTGTCGATCAGGCCGGGCCGCAGCCTGAGGTACGTCTCAAAGTCGGCAATCGCCGCGCCCCACTCGCCCAGGCCCAGGTAGGCATCCCCGCGCAGAAACAGCGCGTGCGCCACGCGCGGATCGTCGGAGAACTCGTTCAGGAAGTTAGCCAGCGCGTAGGATGCTTCGCTGTACAGCCCCTCGCGCAGCGCCGCCTCGCCGAGTCCGTAAGTGGCGTCCGCGCGCAGGCTGGCCTCCGCGCCGGGCCGGTTGAGCACGTCCTGAAAGTAGCTCACGGCGGTCACGTAGTCACCGTTGTGCAATGCGCTTTCCGCGTCGGCAAACACGACGTTGGTCGGCAGGGTCGGCGTGGGCACGAAAACCGGCGTCGGGGTGATATACGGCGGCGTGGGCGTGTCGGAATCGAACAGGGCCGCGCTGCTGCTGGGCGTGGCCGTGATCACGATTTTTTTGCTGCTGCCGTCGGCGAAGTTGCACGCGGCAAGCGCCAGCGCCAGCAGGACCAGGGACAGAATAGGAAATCGGTTGAGTCGCATCATGCGCGCGATTATCGCGCAGACTCACGCGGCGTGTCAAACCGTGCCGCCGGGGGAACCGTCTGGGCGTGGGGATAACGCCCGGTTTACGTGGACGAGGTTGGGCCGCTGAGGTTATCCCCCGCGCCGCGCCAACCACGCCAGCAGCGCGTCGCGCTCGTCGCCCGTCGTGAGTTCGACCGCCGCCAGGAACGCGCCCGCCCGCGCAGGCGTGGACTCGCGCGCCAGCCGGTAAAGCATCGCGATCAGCGCGTCGTCGCGCGCTGCCGCCAGCATCACCAGCGTGTAATGGTGCAGGTCGTCGTGGCGCGTGCGCGTGATGATGCGTTCCAGCAGCGGGTAGAGGTCCACCAGCCGCGCCGCCGTGATCGCGTTCACCAACCCGCTGACCACCACCGGCACATCCTGCGCGACCACCGACTCGGCCAGTTCCGCGAATAACGCGGCGGGGAAGTCCACCGCCAGCGCTTCGAGCGCCTTCGCCACCACTTCGCCGTTCCCCTGCTGGATGAAATCCGCGCCCTGCCGCAATACGAACAGGTACACCGGCAAGCGCTGCCCGTGATGCGCCAGCACGTTGATCGCCGTGACCGAGGGCTGCCCGTTGAGCGTCGAGGTATCCGGCTCGCCCAGCAGCCGCACGGCATACGCGCACGCCAGTTCGCGGTCCAGGTGCGAGAGTCCCACCAATGCCGCCGCGCGGAGATTCTGCGCGCTGTCGGTGTTGGGCTGGCGGTGGTAGGTGGCGCAGCCCTGCATGTAGATATCGCGGTCGCCGGGGTGCCCGATTGCCGTCAGCAGGCGTGTGACCTGCTCGCGGATCAGACCGCCGCGATCCTTCGCCGGATTCTCGGCGTAATACACAAAACGCGCCCGCAGCGTATCGCGGTGCGCGTCGTCCAGCAGGTCGATCACGTCGTCGTCCAGCAGTGCGGCGAGCGCCGCGTCGATCTTCTCGCGGTCGCGGGAGACGGTTAACAGGTCGAGCGCGGTATCACGGCAGACAGCGGGATCGCGGGCGGTGCGCAGTTGTTTGAGCAGCGCCGCCTGGGAGAGTTTCGTCATCGTGCGGTTCCTTTCGGGGTGTAGGGGATAGATGCGGTATACTCGCGCACGGGTAAACGCACCACGCTTTAGAACAAGTGTACCGCAATTCACGCCCAAATGGGAGGAGATACCATGCTCTTAGACCTGGTAAGCCGCACGCGCTCGTTCCGCCGCTTTGACGAATCCACCGATATCGCGCCCGGCCTGCTGCGCGATCTCGTGGAACTGGCGCGGCTCTCGGCGTCCGGTGCGAACCTGCAACCGCTGAAATACGTGCTCAGCACCGACCGCGCCACCAACGCGCGCATCTATCCAACGCTGGCCTGGGCGGGCTATCTGCAAAACTGGGATGGACCGGAACCCGGCGAGCGCCCCGCCGCCTACATCGTGATCCTGCTGGACACGGCGATCAGCAAAACCACCGACTGCGATCACGGCATCGCGGCGCAGAGCATCATGCTTGGTGCGACGGAAATGGGACTCGGCGGCTGCATGATCGCCTCGGTCAAGCGCCCCGCGCTGCATGAGGTGCTCGCCATCCCGGAGCAGTACGCGATCAAGCTGGTGCTGGCGCTGGGACGCCCCGCCGAAACCATCGTGCTCGATCCGCTGGGCGCGGACGGTTCGATCCGCTACTGGCTCGTGGGGTGCGCACGCGTGTCGCCGTCGTTT